>JAITER010000044.1 GCA_031281945.1 Spirochaetaceae bacterium
TGAGCGCGTTTTGGCGTTTCCTCTTCCAACTCTTACCCACCCCTCATCATACGGAACAGCGGACGGCTCAACACAAGCGCAATCCCCGTGGTCAGAATATCGGCGGCGGGCTGCGCCCAGATAAAGCCGTTAAAGGCGAAAAGACGATTCAAGAGGTACAGCAGCGGAACATAAAACAGAAGCTGCCGCCCCAGGAGTTTGTTGCGCTTCGCGCATAAAATAGTATAAATATTCATAAAATGAATATTTATACCTTGCAAACTCCAAAAGCATGCCTATTAATCGGAATTTTTTGCATGTATATGCAAAAAATCCACAAGTGCAACAGGCTGCTAGGGTAATAATCATCGCCTGAACGGGTTTGCCGAAGGACTGGAAACTGACCATCAGCGTTACCTGCGAACCGATAAACGGCAGTCCCCAAACAAAGGCATGCATCACCGCCCGTCCCGCTTCGATTGTCGGGCCGTCGTTAATGGCGCGGTTCCCCAGAATATTGGAAACGCTCATGATAACGCTGCTCAATCCCGCGGGGACGCCAATGGAGAGCACTTGAAACCACATTGTTTTGTTTGATTTGCAATCAGATGGTTTTACGGAAAGCACGGTCTTTTTCGAGAGGAAGCAGCGCACGCCGTAAACAAACGAGACGCTGCCATGTTCGGGTCTCCGGTCTGGCCGATAAAGAACATATCGGTCATGTTATAAATTGCTTGTGCGGGCATGGCAGCAATCATGGGCAAAGCAAGGCGGATGATGGCCGTCCCAACCGGGGCTGTTTCCATGGGTTCAATAAAAACATTAACAGGTGATAAACAACTTATAATTTTCTGTTATATTTATTTTTGCGGCTTGAGCATAATGCCTTATTCAGATTATACTTTTGACTGGATACGGTATGCAGGGGAAAATCCTTATCATCGAAGATGTAAAAGAGTTAGCCGATCTCATGGCCCTCTACCTGACCAAAGAAGGATTTGAAATCCGCGCGGTGAAAAGTGCCGAAGACGGGTTTGAAATTTTGGAGGCATGGAAACCGGAGCTTATCATTCTGGATATTAACCTTCCCGGCATGGACGGCTTTGAATTCCTCCAAAAAATTCGTCCGGGTAACAGAAGCCCGGTACTTATTGTTTCCGCCCGTGACAGTGACGAAGACCTCATAAGAGGACTGAGCGGCGGGGCCGATGAATTCGTGACCAAGCCGTTTTCTCCCAATGTATTGGCCGCCAGAGTCAGGGCGCTTTTCCGCCGGGTCCGGGACTATGAGGAAAAAGAGCCGAGGCGTGTTCTCCGTTTTGGCCCCTTTGTCCTTGATTATGACTCCTGCATACTTAAAAAAGCGGATCTACGCATCCCCCTGTCCAATAAAGAATACGCCTGTCTTGCTTATCTCTCGGAACACCCGGGAAAAACGCTTAACCCTGAAACCATCTATGCCGGTATTTGGGACAATCCCTACGGCGATCTTACCACCGTAGCCGTTTATATACAGCGGCTGCGGAAGAAAATAGAAGACGATCCGGCAAATCCACGTTATATCAAAACGGTGTTCGGCATGGGGTATTGTTTTAGTCTGTCAGAGGAATGATAACCATTATGAAAATTCAAACCCAGTTTCATCTTTTAATAGCCGGTATTATCATTGTTCCTATCCTGTCCATTTTATCACAGATACTGTTTTTTAATTATTGGGAAAGAAATGCGCAGGCTGAATTTCCGGTCTATGATGACGCCGTCCTCGGAGAATATATCAGCCGCCAGGATTGGGAAGCAATATCCCGGTTTATCGCAAGGAGCAACGCGGATGTCACCGTTTTTAGTAATGATTTTTTGGCGCTTTATTCTACTATTCCCGATTTCAAAACCGGCGCTGTCGGGACAAAAGAAGAAATATTTGATCTTTTAACGGCTAAAAACGGGCGGTACAGATACAACTTTGAATCTCCCGGCTGGCTGGAAGGAAAAGAGTGCATTCTTATCCGCCATGGTTTACAGGATAGTCCGCGGCCTCCCCTGTTCCCCTTGGTGAGCGCCATACTGCTTTTCGCCGCTCTCGTGATATTCGCAATTTCCATGTCCCTGTTTATCGCCCGGTCTATCACAAGATCGGTATTGGTTCTTGAAGATGCTACCAAACGGATTGCCGAGGGGGATTTGGATTTAACGGTTGACGTACGGGGAAGCAATGAAATTACCTCCCTGACCAGTTCTTTAAATAAAATGCGGGCCGCCCTTAAAGAAAACGAAAACCGCCGTTACCGCTTTGTCATGGGCGTTACCCACGATCTCAAGACTCCGCTGGCCCTGATTAGAGGTTATACCGAGGCGCTTAAAGACGGAGTCATCGGTGATCCGGGTTCTCGCGTTAACGCCGTTAATATTATCATTTCAAAGGCGGATCAGCTTGAAGGCATGATAAACGATCTTATTGAATTTGTACGGATGGATACCGGCGAATGGAGGAACCGTCTGCAAAAAATAAACCTTGGCGAATTCCTTAAAAGTTTTGCCAGGCGCGTCAGTATGGACGCGGAATTATTTCATCACCATACGGCGATAGATATAACGCTGCCCCCTTCTCTTTTTGTTCCGCTCGATGAACGTCTTGCCGTCCGGGCGCTTGAAAATCTTGTCAACAACGCCATCCGCTATACGCCCGCCGGGACAACGGTCCGGCTTGGCGCGGCATTGGCTGAAAACGCCGTCCGCATAACGGTAAGCGACAACGGTCCCGGCATAAGCAAAGATGATCTGCCCTATGTCTTTGAGGCGTTCTACCGGGGCAGTTCATCCCGCCGGGAAGAAGGTATGGGCCTGGGTTTATCAATCGTAAAATGGGTTGTTACTTCCCACGGCTGGTCAATAGCGGTTAGCTCAAACAGTGAAGGCGCTACCGCTGAAACCTGTTTTACGATTACTGTTCCACTCTAAAAGAAGTTCTAAAAAACCTTTCGTTTTTTCCCATTTTGCAGGTTTGTCCCATTTATTGACCATACGAACAGGCTTACCCTTTCCACATGGAACAAGGAAACGGGGCGCCGCCGCCAACACAGCGCAATACAACACCCGCCTGAAACCGGCGCAACCGGAAACGCCCATTTTATTACGTCCTATTTGAATAACCATGTTATCGCGGAACATATCGCTCATTGATTGAGCGGGAAAAGTCTAAAACAAGGAGTTACGCAATGAAAGTCTTATTGATAAACGGCAGTCCTCGCGCTAATGGCTGCACCTACACTGGTCTCTGCATTATCAAGGAACAGTTGGCAAAAAACGGGGTGGATTCGGAAATCTTTCAGGTTGGCGGCAAACCAATTGCCGGTTGCACCGCTTGCATGAGTTGCAGGACAACCACCCCGTTTTTTAGCGGTTTTTGATGTGTTTTATGGGAGCAATCGAATAGGCGCAGATTGCCCTCCCAGTTCACGGGGGCGACGCATTCACATGATGGCGGACGCCTGGCTTCAGACGTCCCAAACCCAATTTCGATCTCGCCGCCTTTTACGCTGACAGGCTTTACGGCTCTGTCGCCGCCCCTGCCGGGCGGCGCGCCCACACCCACAGTTCCCCCGCCCGCCGGACAGCCGGCTCTAAACATCATATACTCAGGAGGCCCCATCTGCTGATAGTTCACATTATGCCGCTTACGGTTGCTCTGCCGCCTGAAAAAGGAATGGGCGGGTTTTACGCTTCAAAATCCGGCATAACAGCCTGCTTTTACGCCCGTTATAAACAGTCAGAAAGCAACCCTGTCGCAACAAGCGGCCCCGCCCTTTTCCCCAAAAAACCTTTTACGCCATATCGGGATGATTGCTTCCTCTATTATCCCCAAGCAAACCTTTTTCCCTTTTCCGCCGGAGTTTCCGTTACAACTGCGAAACTTACGCGGCATAACGGAAAAATCAAGGTTTTTCTTCCAGTTCCTGTATTTTTTCACTGATAAGGCGGCCCAAAAGTTCGTAAACATCCTCTAAAGCCGCCTTTTGGTAATTTTTCATGGAGGAAAGCGGGTCTATTTCCTTTAA
Source organism: Spirochaetaceae bacterium (assembly GCA_031281945.1). GTDB lineage: Bacteria > Spirochaetota > Spirochaetia > Treponematales > Breznakiellaceae > JAIROZ01. The sequence goes on from JAITER010000044.1 coordinate 4,032, forward strand.
AAAGAGGTCGGTTGGGTCAACACCAAGGGCTAACGCCAATTTCTGTATCATTTCTGAAGATGGAAATTTGACGGTGTTTTCCAGCATTCCAATATAGTTTGTTGAGGTTTCCGCTTTTTCAGCTAAAAATGCCTGACTCCAGCCTCGAGCTTGCCGGAATTTCTTTAAGTTCGACGCCAATACATCCCTAATATTCGTCATATACAAACCTAATCTCAGTTTTTTTATCGTAACTGATTAGTTTTCTATGGCAACATTCCTAGAGTGTTGACAAATATCATATAAAACTCATACTCTAAGTATGAGTTGGCCGGATAACTCTGTATAGGGTTAAACGGGGTATGTGATTCAAACCTTTGATGGCGGTGATTATTCAGGAGGCCTGTATGAATGCGCGTCATTTTTTCTTTTTGGCGCAAATGTTGGGGCGAGATACTTTTTTACAAAAAACATAGGCGCGTACCTTGAGGCCGGATACAGCGGGCTGCAATTTGCAAGCCTTGGCTTGTCAGTAAAGTTTTAACTGCTAGACGGGGCTGGGTTGGGGCGGCGAAGCCGCCTTTCCGTCTTTTTTGTTTGTTTTATCCGTAAAATGTTAGTGGGTGTTTCTTCTAGCGTTCTGTTTCCGCTAAACAGCGCGTCACTTTTTTTCTAAACGGCGTTATGGAACGAGAACGTCCGTCTTCGTCAAAATCCAAAATAACGCCTTGGGTTTCAAGATCCAACCAGCTTTCTTTTGTAAACTCAGGTATGCCGGAAATATATTCGCGTATCTTCGTCTCCGCGTCATCCCCGCCTACGGAAAGCTGGCTGCCGGTTCTGCCAGAGTCTGTTATAAACGCCGTCCCAGCCGCTGAAACACCGGCGTCCGCGGTGAGCGCCCTGGAGTAAGAGCCTATTACAGCTGAACAACGCCCGTCCGCGAGAGCGAACAATGTTTTTTTTTCGGCGGTGGCTTCCGCGTAAAATTCAATCACTATATTTTTGGTTTTGGCTCTTAATTTTTCTAAAACCGCTTCCAGCGCGTAATACGGGCTTTCACTATGCATTTTGTCAAAATTATACTGCCCTAAAAGAACCGCGACCGCTAGAACGCCGGCTTCTTTGGAAACGATGAAACGGCCTCTTCCCAAAGAGTCCTTTTGAAGGTTTTCCGGTCGTAAAACAAAAGGAAAAGATTGCATTTCCTGGGTTAAATCTTTTTTATAAAAGCAAAAAGGCCCGGTGGTAATTACATCCACTCCCATTTTTTTTATGTAAGCTGCGTGTTGTTTCCCAAGTCCTTTCCCGCCGCTCGCGCCATTAGCCGAAACTATTACAAAATCACAACGGGTTTCTTTTTTTAAAACGCCTAGCGTCTTTTTTAGACAGTAGACTCCCGCCTTGCCTACAAGCTCGGAGATATAAAGCGTTCTCACGAATAATCCCCAAAACCGGAGCGCAAGTCAGAAAGCAAAAGATTATTTGTTTTTAAATAATCACCTACTCCATCTATAATTTCCGTCATGGTTTGCGGACGCAAAAAAGTAGCCGTTCCAACTTGAATCGCAGAAGAGCCGGCTATTAAAAATTCAAGCGCGTCTTCCGTGTTTGATATTCCGCCTAAACCTACAACAGGTTTTTTAATTTTTTTAGCCTTTAACATCTCACATACACCCCAAACCATGCGCAAGGCTATAGGCTTTATGGCGGCCCCGCTTAAACCGGCGCTTATGTTTTTAAAAACCGGCTTTCTCAACTTTACATCTATAGCGACAGCTTTAAACGTATTTACAAGAGACAAGGCGTCCGCGCCCGCGTTTATACAGGCTAAAGCGACGTCAGTTAAAGAGCAAGAATCTGGCGAAAGCTTCACCATAAGCGGTTTGCCGGTTAAAACATCGCGGACTTTTTTAGTAACAGAAAAAGCCGGTTCCGCTTCCAAACCGAAAGACGCGCCGCCGGTTTTTACATTAGGACACGATATATTTAACTCTATCATGTCTACTTGCGATTCGTTTAAAAGACGGGCGCCTTCCACATACTCTTCTATTGACGAACCGGCGAGATTCGCTATAACAGCAGGCCCCAGCTCTTTTAAAGATTGAAGTTCACGCTCCAAAAAATATTCAATTCCAGGATTTTCCAATCCTATAGAATTAAGGAGGCCGCTCGCGGTTTCGTACAGCCTTTCTCCGCTATTCCCCTTCCTGGGTTTAAGCGTAAGGGCCTTTGTGCATATTCCGCCAAGACGCTCCCGTTCCACAAGAAATTCATATTCTTTCCCAAAACCAAATGTGCCGGAAGCCGCGATCACGGGGTTTTTTAATGAGACACCCGCGATTTCCACCGAAAGAGACGGGGAATTCAAAGAAACATCTCCTTTGCGTCAAAAATCGGCCCGTCCGCGCAGATACGCTTTGAGCCGGACTTTCCATTGATGGCGCAACCTAAACAAGCGCCAACCCCGCAAGCCATTTTTTTTTCCAAGCTGACGAAACAGCTTACATTATTCCCGGCGCATTCCGCCGCGGCCTTTTTTAGCAACGGAAGCGGGCCGCAAGCAAAAACCGCCGTATATTTTTTAAAGTCTATAAAATCAGTCGCAACGCCATTTTGAATGTTAAAATTTAAGTCTTGATATTTAAGGTTGCAAGCCGGGTTTTCACTTGCTATAACAACTGAGCCGCCCGCTTTTTCTATTTTTTGCGCAATTGAAAGAAAAGCGAAAGGCTCGGTTTTAAATCCGCCGTAAAAATCTATAAATTTAAAATATTTTTTCTCTTGTTTTAACGTCTCTAAAATCCATAAATTAAAAGCCGCAATTCCAACCCCGCCGCAAACTATCGCGGCTCTCCCCCCCGCGCCATTCTTTACGGCGCCGCTCGCGGCTTCCTCCCAGCAATTGCCAAGCGGGCCGGTTATTACAGCGTCTTGACCGCTCGCCATAGCACATAAAGCTTGCGCGCCAGCCCCCCGGCGCGCAATTAAAAAAGAAATTCGCCTTTCGCCGCCCTCAGTTTCTTTAAAATCGAAAGCGCAAAAAGGGCGCGGCAAAAAAACCGGGCTTAAAACAGGTTTAACAAGAAAAAACTGGCCGCCTGAAGGAATTGGGCCGGCGTAATTGAATGTAAGCAAAAACGCTTCGTTTGTAAGCTGAAGGTTTGAATGTAGCGAGCAAAGAAGGCTTGACTTCTTATTATGCGTCATTTTTAAGGGCCTTTTCTACGGCCTCAACTGCTTTTTCTATCATTTTGGAAAGCGCGACGCCTTCCACGCCGGCCAAAATAATATGATCGTTCTGTAAAGGGATTAAAATACGGCGTCCCGGAGCGTCTAAAACCGCTTGCGTTATACCGCAAGTAATTTCACCCAACATACTGTTTGCTATAATTACGCCTATAGGCCCCAATATAAAATCGCCAAGGTTGACGGACCGCTTTATCGCGTTTTCGCCCGAAGCCCCTCTGGACGCTCCGGCTTTAACCATTCGAGCCGCGGCGGTGGAATTTGTAGCCAAAGCGATTATATCTAAAGGCTCGACTTTTTCGGAAAGAACAACAAGCTTTTTAACAAGTTCTTCGCCTATGCCGCCGCCAAGACCGTCCACCACCACAACGGTTTTTTTAGCGGAGCCGCCCAAGACGCCGTTCATTTAAATTAAATCGGAGCGGTTTTTTACAACACGCGAAATAAGGCCGTAGCTTAACGCCTCTTGCGCGTTCATCCAAAAATCACGGTCGGTGTCTTTTTCAACTTGTTGAAAAGGAACGCCGGTTTCTTCAGATATAAGAGCGTTTATTTTACCACGCAATTTCTCTAACTCCTGAGCGTGAATTTCTATATCCGTAGCTACGCCGCGTATTCCTGAAAGCGGTTGGTGTATTAAAAAATGGCTGTTTGGAAGCCCAAAACGCCGTTCTTTGGGGCTAGCTAAAAGAATTAAAGCCGCGGCGCTGGCGACAAGACCCATGCCGACGGCTATAACCGGAGGCTTTATAAAACGCATCATATCAAAAACCGCATAACCCGCGTCAGCGTCTCCGCCAGGCGAATCTATAAAAAGCTTTATGGGATCTTCCCCCATATCTTCCAGTAAAAGCAATTGTTTCACCGTTTTTTCCGCAAGTTTTTTATCTATTTCGCCCGTAAGAAGTATTGTGCGAGTTTTTAATATTCTTTCTGAAACAGCGTCCAGAGAGCCGTTTTTAGAGGTTTCTTCCGCAGAACTTTGGCTATCGCCTAAATAAATCATAAGCTCATAATAAATAAAAAGCCGCCTTTTGTACATACCTGATTTTTATTCCAATAAAGGGTGTTAATACCGCAGGGCAAGCCCTGCGCCCGCCGCCTGGCGGCTTCCGCGGCAAGCCGCGGGGTATTAAACCATAGGCTCTTAGAGCCTCCGGTTCCTCACTCGCTCGATCATGCCGGCGCAAGCACGGTCGCGATCTCGCTCCGTTCGTCAATAAAGAACGCCGGCGCCGCGGGCTCGCTCCGTTCGTCTATAATTTTGCGCCAAAAAAACAAGTAACTTTTGTTGACGAATCGTTTTTTTTATTGTATATTGCGGCAGTCAAGAAATAGATTTTTATTAATTGGCGTTTCCTATAAATGTTAGCTTTTTGGAAAGATTTTTAGCTATTGATTTATTGGAAACAACAGGGTTTTAGGCTTTTTCAATTTTTTAAAAAATCTAAAACTTTTAAAAAAAACTAAAAACAGGTGAAATTTTAGACGGCGCAAATATTTTGCGCCGAAAATAAACGGCCGCGCAGCGGCTTACGGGCGGTTTTACGGCTTAAATGTTAGTTATACTAAATTACAGCCTTTCTTTAAGTTATCGCGGCAAATAAGACGGGAAACGCCAAAAATTAAGGTGTTAATCATGAACAAAGACTTTATAGAAAAAATGGAAAAACTTCTCTATTCAAATAAAAAAGAAATTATTGAAGAATTAACAAAAAGCAGTAAAGAATTTGAAGAATTAGTAGCCGGAATGGATCCCAAGGACGTAGCCGATGTAGCCAGCGATGACATCGACAGAAAAATGCTGGAAGCAAAAGGTTCCGCCGCGTTAAAAAAACTAAAGCTAATAGAATCGGCTATAGCGCGGATAAAACAAGGCAAATACGGGTTGTGCATAAAATGCGGCGCTCAAATTTCCGAAGAAAGGTTGCAAGCGATTCCTTACGCCTTGCAATGTATACAATGCAAGGCGGCGGACGAAAAACGAAACCGTTAAGTTAATTCGTTTTATAAAGACATATTCAAAAGCCGGCGTTTCGCCAGTTACAGCGAATTCCAGTCGATTTTTTCAAATTCACAAAGAATCAACGGGTACAGGTTGTGTATCCTGCCCTCTTTTAAAAAACCGGCGGCATTTTTGTGGCCGCCGCCGCCAAAATGCGCCGCTATAGAAGCGACGTCAACTTTATCACGCGACCGCAAACCTACGGCGCAAGCCTGCGCGGATTCCTGGCGTATGATTACAACCGCCTCCACGCCGTCCACAGACTGTAAAAGCTGATATAGCGCGTCCGAATCGCGGTTTTCACCAAAACGCTCGGTTTCTTCCAGTGTCTCAGTCGCGACAATCAATTTTCCGCCAAAATGACTTTGCGCTTTATTTAAAACTGAAGCCAAAAGCAACCTTGAATCAAGCGTCTTGCCTCCGTTCATTAGGCCGAATATTTTTTTGGGACTCACGCCCAAAGCCGACAATTCGGAAGCGTACGAAAAAACCGCCGGAGCCGCGCCTGAATCAATATGACGGAAAAACCCAGAGTCCGTAGCAAGCCCAAAAAATAAAAACTCAGCTTCCTGCGCGTCCGGCGTTAAACCCAAAGCTTTAATTAGTTGAAAAACCATCAATGTGCTGGAAGGAGAATCCGCGTCAACATAGCGCACCAGCCCGTAAACTTCGCCGCGCGCGTGATGGTCTATTACAGCCTGCGGTAAATCTTCTAAGACCTGGTATATGGAACCCACACGCTCTTTCATTGAACAATCCAGAATTATGCAACGAGCTCCAGAAATCAAATCCTGCGGGATTTCGGACATAAAAAATTGCTTAAAATGTGAAATTTCAGTCCGTTTAAAAGGGCCGGCCGAGCATAAAAAAACTTCTTTTCCATAACGGCGAAGCGCGGAAGCGAGAGCTAACTGGCTTCCTATACAGTCTCCGTCCGGCTCTTTATGACCGGCAATCAAAAATTTTGAACCGTCGTTTACAAAATCTATAAGATCAGCGGGAGGAGCGACTGGAGTCCACATCCTGCCGCTAAAGTTTCCAGGCTTCGGCTTCGTTAAAAAGCTTTTCCACAGTCGGACTCTCTGAAGCAAACCCCCAGGTTTGATGGTCTCTCCATTTGCTTACATAAAGCCTAATATGGTCGATTTCACCGCCTTTGTAATAAACAGAAATATGAGGCCACTGTCTGCCTGAGTCCATCCAGATTAGGTCGCACTTCGCTACGTTTTTTTTGCCGTTTTCAGCTACATCGGTTTTCGCGGCGTCAAACCAGTCGTAAGGGATTGCGATGTTGACTTTTTTATCCTGCATAAGACCCGTTCTGTATTGAAGAATATAACCTTTGGAAGTCTGGTAAACCTTGTCAAGATTCGTTTGTTTAACATAAAATTCAGATTGGTTCGCCGGTTGTTTTAATTTATCGCGCCAAGCGCCGTCATCCTGAACGTCCTGGGCTAAAGCGCTTTGTGCGCCGCCAAGCCCTAAAATTAAACCCGCCGCAAATAAAATTAATTTATTTGAATTTTTCATACAAACAACTCCTGTTAATCGTAAACGGTTTGAAACTTTCGCGTTAAAACCGCGAAATTTTGAGCCGCACGGACTTAAATTAAATGAATTCAGCGCCGCCGCGCAAAAACACACTTATCTTAAAAATAGCAAATGAAAAATCTTTTGTCTAGTGTATGTTTTTATCCGCCTGTGAATTTTCAAAATTTCGCCTTAACCGGCCTTGGAAAATCCGCTTTCACCGGCTTCTCTAAGGCTTTTACTTAAAATAAACAGAGGGCTTAAAATCGCTATAATAATTCCAGACGCTATAAGGAGGGCGTCTATACTTACAACGTCCGCGAGAGGGCCGAAAAAAATCATGCCGGCTGGAGTCATTATGCTAAAAACCATGTTAAACACCGCAAGAACCCTGGCCATATAAGAACTTTTTACTTTCGTTTGCAATAAAACCATTACAGGCGTGTTGTAAAGCGGAATTGTAAAGCCCATTATACACATAATAACAAGATACACCGAAAAAACAGGCGCAATTCCAAGCCCTATAGAACCGGCGCCGCACAACGCGGTTGAAAACGCCATGGTATAAACGCGGTTTTTAAAACCGCCCCACGCGGCTATAACGCCGCCGCCGGCTATCATTCCGCTTAAAAAAAAGATTTCCACAACCGTAAGCCGCCATACTTCGCCCCCGAAATTTCTTGTAACCTGCAATGTGGTTAAAAGCGCGGCTGGAGATATAAATATAAAAAAAATTATAGAAATAATTATAAGACGCAATATGAATTTATGATTATTTATATATTTCAACCCTTCTTTTAAATCATAAAGATAATCAATTTTTTTATTTACATTACGCGAAAGAACGCCGTCCATATTTTTAGGCGAAGATTTTACAAAAAACAACAATATGCTTATCCCGGCGGCGGCGGTGACGACGTCCAGCAAAAAAATCGTTTCCAGCGGCGCGACGGAAATCAACGCGCCCGCCGCCATGGGAGCCGCCAGCATGGAAGCCGATTGCACGCCGTTTTGTATCCCGTTTATTTTTGTTAAATGGCTTTGGGGCGTTATTTCTGGAATAAAAGCCCCTACAGCGGGGTTTTGAACGCCCTGACCCAGAGAACGCGCTACGGCGCACGCCAAAAGCATCCAGACGCTTTCAAAGCCCAAAAACAAAAAGATCGCGATTGTTAAACTCGCGGCGGCCACGGCGGCGTCGGCTATATTGATAATGTACTTTTTGTTAAAACGATCCGCCCACACTCCGGCGAAAGGTGAAATAAAAAACATCGGAAGAAATAAAGCGGCGGAAAAAATAGTCATCATAGTTCCAGATTGGGACTCAATAGTTATATGCCACAGAATGGCGTATTGAACGGCCTGCGAGCCGAAAATAGTAAGCGCCTGGGCTCCCAAAAATAAAGCCGCGTTCGCCTTCCAGTTTACACTCATGTTGAAATTCATAATTTTGCGAGTATACTTTTGTTTTTATGTATTGGTTAGCGCCCGCCGCCAGGGAATTCCTGCCGCAAAAACGCCTTTATTAACCGCAAAGGGCCGCGCATCCCGTCCCGCGCCGTATGGCGGGGCTTTTTCCCTGAACGCCCGAAATATTCACGAAAGTAATAAAGGGTGTTAATACCGCAGGGCAAGCCCCGCACCCGCCGCCTGCGGCGGCTTCCGCGGCAAGCCGCGGGGTATTAAACCCTTCGTTTCCTCACTCGCTCGATCACGCCCGCGCAAGCACGGCCGCGATCTCGCTCCGTTCGTCAATAAATCAGCCGTTCAAGAGCGAAACATAAGCGCTCTTTATTCCTGAAGCCGTTCCAAAATTTGAAGTTTTGGAACGGCTTATCCTAACAAATATTATTCAACCTCTAGCGGGAATAATGCTATTATGTCAATAATATAAAATTATGGACGTCTTTATTCCAATTTTTATCGTTATGGTTGTTGTGGTTTCGACGTTTGTAATCTTTTTGTTTTTTTCCTTAAAATTAAAAAAGGGGAGTTTTTCTTCGGTTTCTTCAAAAAATGAATCCGCTTTAATGGAAAAAGCCTTAAAACAAATAAAAAAAAATCCCGATAATTACGAGGCTCTTTGTTTCGCGGCTAACGTTTATTACAAAAAAGGAGCCCATGATCAGGCTTTAGAATTATACCGCCGCGCCGCCAACTCCCCTGATATAGCAAAAGAAAAAAAAGAAAAAGAAGCGGAAATAAACAAACGGATATCGGAAATATATCTAAAAAAAGGAATTATAGACGAAGCTTACAAATACATTATCGTAGCCCGCTCCATTAACCCAGACGATTTTGAATCGAATTATATGTTCGGCTATTTAGAGTTTATGCGGCGCAATTACGAGAAAGCGGTCAACATACTAAAACAGGTGTGCGCGCTCCACCCCGCTCATATTCCCGCCGTGCGTTCTTTGGGACATTCTTATTTTAGAATGGGAAAAAATAAAGAGGCTTTACATTTTATAAAACAGGCCATAGAAATGGACCCAAAAGACAAGGAATCGCTTAAAGTTTTAGCGGAATGTTACATGGAATCATTTCAAAACGACCAGGCTTTACGTATATATCAGCATTTAAGGCTGGATCCTGTCTTTGGGCCTGAATCCTGCCTTAAATCGGGAATCATACATCTTTCTTTCGGACGCAACGACGAAGCGATTGCGGATTTTGAGATAGGCCTTAAACATAAATCGATTCCGCTTAATGTAGAATTAGAAATACGCTACCAGCTCGCAAGCGCTTACATAAATCAAAATAAAATAGATAAAGCTATGGGGGAACTTTCACAGTTGGATCAAAAATCTCCCGGTTATAAAGACGTAGTTTCGCTTATCGCCAAATACCACGAATTTTGCGCCAATAGAAATATGCAAATATACGCCATGGAAAGCCCCACCGATTTTCTTGCCCTTTGCCGCAGGATTCCGGCGGCCTACTACCCCAAAGCGCGCGTCAACATAACTAAATCAATTATGGAAGGCGGAGACTGGGCTGATATAGTCGCCGATGTGGACACGCCAAAAATGTCCGAAACTGTAATATTCCGGTTCGTCCGCACTACGGAGGGCATAGGCGAGTTTGTAATACGGGATTTTCATACATGCATAAAAAGCATAAAAGCCGGAAAAGGAATTTGTATGGGAATAGGCGTATACAGCGAAGGCGCGAAACATTTTTCACAAACACGTCTTATTGAACTTGTGGAAAAACCGCGTTTGCTGGCCCTTTTTAACTTGATAGAAAAAAAACAGGCCGCTACTTCCAAATAAACTTGACGTTGTTAAAACGCCTTTCGAAGGCCGGCCCATACCAGCAACCGCGTTGCGGCGGGTTTCAGGTTTAGCCGTCTTCCGGAATCGAACCGAAGACCCCCTGATTACAAGTCAGGCGCTCTGCCAGCTGAGCTAAGACGGCGGTTTAACTAAACTTTTTTTACGGTGATTTTTCTGGTGACAACGTCGCTTCTAAGGCAACGGGCGCAAATTTTAAGCGTAAAAGTAGAACCATCCACCTCAGTTTTAATCTTTTTAAGATTCGGCTTCCACGTTCTACGTGTGTGGTTTTTAGCGTGGCTTACTTTATTGCCGGTAGCGGTTCCCTTTCCGCAAATATCGCACGTTCGTGACATAACAACCTTCCTTAAATGTTTGAAGTTATTTCAAAACTTTAGTTTTGGAATAACAATCTTTAAAAATCGCGGTTTCGCAACAGCCCGCCAAAACCAACCGGATTTGGAGCGGACTTGCTTACTTGATGAAGAAATAATATAGCCGCAAATAATTAAAAAATCAAGAATGCTTAAAGACGCCCGCAAACCGGCCCAAAACCCGGTATTCATTTTTTAGAGAACGCCTGGAAAAGCGCATTTTCGAAAAAGCGCGCCCCTTTCGGCGGTTTTAAGACGGCGGGCTGTTATCCCGAAAACCTCATGCCGCCGGGTTATAACGCATAACACGGCGCGGACGCTAACGCGCGTATTTTCAATTTACAACGCGCAACCGCTTACGGCGCGTTTAAGGATTTTAAAAAATTCAAGGGATTTCCGCGCTGGTTTGCTGTTTTATGGCGGCGTTTAAAACGGCTATTTTTAAAGCCGTTTTATCAAGCAGAGGGGATGAGCAAAACGCGTCGGGATCGGTGTTTTCGCCGTTTAAACGTATCTCCCAGTGCAGGTGGGGGCCGGTCGCAAGGCCTGTGGAGCCGGATTTAGAGAGCAACCAGCCGGCTTTTACAATATCGCCTTCTTTAACAAAAATCTCGTCAAGATGGTAATATATCGAATAAAGCCCCGGCATGTGTTCAATAACAATAGAATTTCCCGTTACTATACGCTCCTCAGCCAAAACCACCTTTCCATCCGCCGGAGCGTAAACAGGCGTTCCAGACGGCACGCCGTAATCTATGCCCGCGTGAATCGCCTGATCCCGCTTCCCGTTGGAGTAAACGTACACGCGCCTGTCGCCGAAAAAACTTGTTCTGCGCGTCTCTTTTGGAACCGGCGTTAAAAAAAGGCCGTTTGAGTAAATATTTTCGCCGGTCTTATTCAAAATAGACCACAGTTTTTCTGATTGTTCCGTTTTTTTGGGGTCGGGAACCGTGCGAAGGCCGGTGTTGACAGGATTTAGCGGGATTTCTTCGGCGGCAAAATCCCTGGGGAACACCGCCACCTCGTCTTCGGCGATAATTTCGCCGCCCTCCCTCTCTATTCGCAAGGTTAAAACGCCGGCTTCCAACGTACAAGGAACGGCTAAAAGAGCCGTGTAAACCGTCCGTCCCTCCTCAATTTGAAACGGGAAAAAAGAGCCGCCGGATACTTTTTTCGCCTTCTCCGCGTTAGTCGTGTAAAGCCCGGCTTTGTAAGGGACGCTGTAAACCCGCGCTTCATTTGACGGCGGGTTTTGCGGAGGGGCTTTTATGGACGGGTTGTAAAAAACCACGGTTAAAGGGTCGCCCGGCCTCGGATTTTTTTGAACCACTGCGGCGCGGTTTTCTTTGACGGAAGCCCAAAACGGATCTTCCGTTTCTTCCGCTTTTACTGTTTTAGGAGGCGCGCCGGCGGGCGGCGGCCCCGGTGAAACGGCGCTTTCTTCTAAACGCTGGGCGTTTTGGGTTATGCAGGCGATAAGACTAAAACTAGCCGCTAAAAAAATGACGTGGCGAATTTTTTCGCAAGTATTCATGGGCGAAGCTTAACAATACAATATTTTTTTTGTTTGTTATATTATGCCGCCATGAAGCTTGTAAAATTATTCCTAAAAAAAAATATTCAAAAAAAATCTTTTACAAACGCGGCGCAAAACCAAAGGCGCTGTAATCCGGCTCTTACGCTATGTTTTTTATGCGCGATTCCTTTTTTAACCGGCGCGCAAGGCGCTTTTTCCGGCGGCGGGAGCGCCGGCCCTTCTTATTTTGATTTAGGCGCTCAAAAAACTGAAAATTTGGCTTCTTTTTCCGCGGCGAACAGAATATGGGGCGGAGGAATACAATCCGTAATAGAAGAAGCGTACAGGGACTGTTTTAAAACAAAAATTATAGCCGGACGCGTTATGACAATAAGAACCCCATTCGCGGAAAATCATGAAAGGGATTCCCTTGTGGAAGAAGGCTGGGATTTTTTGGACAAGGGCAAAGGAGGGCCGGGAAGCCTGTGGCCGGCGATAGAAAGAGCCCTGGCTTCGGATGATTTTGAAGCGTATACAAAAATGTTAAACGACGGCCGGGAAAAGGTTGTCATTTTTGATATACCGGAACGCAAATGGTCTGTTTCCACGGATATTTTTGACATAGCGCGCATAAAGGCCGGCTCTTATCACGGGCTGCCGCATAAACCTTACGTTCTTTCGTCAGGGAAAGGGGCTTCGCAAAATGACGTCTACAATTATTTATACTGCATATCGTGGACTGGGATGGATTGTTCCGCTTTTGTGTGGCACGTTCTGTCGTACACGGCGAAAGCCGCGGGCCGCAACCTGGAAAAAGAACTGCGGAAAGCTCTAGGCGCCCCATCTGGAACAAAAGCCGCCTGGTACGCCGGAACCGCTTTTTATAATTCAAAAAGCAAGGAAATTATTCCGGTCAACGATTCCATACGCTCGTTGCGCCCGGCGGACATCATACTATTCCGCTCAAAAGATGGAAGCATGGCCCATTCGGCGATTATTCAATCCATAGATTTTAACAAAGGAGTTATACGCTACCTGCAGAACACGGACGAAGCGCCGCAGGAAAGCCGCGGCGTACATGAGTCATATATATACTTCAAAAACACGCATCCGGCGGCGCGCCTTACAGACCCGTCGTTAAAGTGGAGCCAAATGCGCTACTCGCCTTTCCCTGGAGAACGGGAAAGCGCTTTTTCAGACGACGGCGAGCGCTACAGAGCTTACGGGGGCGGGCGCGTGGTGCGTCTTAGGGCCTTCGCCCAAATAAGCTCCGCGTTAAACTCTCAAAAGTAAATCTTGTTTGGAACGGCGAGCGGACGCCTGAGGGCTAGCTGCGGAACCGGCCGGCTTATCCTGTGTAAATGAGGAGGAGCCTGGAACGCGGGCGGCGTAGCTTTCGGCGGAACAGTTTTGCGCGTAAAGGATTATGCTCTCCGCGCAAAAAGAAGGATGGGGATGCGGCCTGGGCTTTCCTTTTTCCGCGGTTTCCAGAGCGCGGGCCGCGAGTAAAGCTCTTTCATAATCGGTTCTTGTGTCTATTGTTACGCGCAAATTTTGAGACCTCCATTTGCGCGGGGCTAGCGGGCGGTGCAATGTAAAAAGTTCGGGATGGCCGTAAAAATAAGGGCAGACGTGCTCCCTTTCCGCCGGACTGGACGCTTCTTTTTCGGCTTTGAGCAACGCCCGCACGCTAACCGATTCGACGCCCGCCCCGTAAGGCAGGCCGGCGTAGGCCGCATAATCGGCGCCCAGGGAGGCGGCTTCTTCGTTTATACATCTGGCGGCCTTCGCAAACACAAACGGGTTGTCCCCGGTCGCCCGTATCACCCGGTTTTCGCCGTTTGAGTCCAAGCCGAAAAACCTAACGGCGTCGCAAAAACGCGATAAAACGTCTTCTTTTTCGCCTTCAAAAACCTCAAAACCGGAAGCCGCCGCAAACGGCGCGAAAGCCAGGGCGCAGTCTATGCCGGCCTGTTTTCTTGGGCAAGCCAGTATACGGAAATCTGAGCTTACAGCCCGCAGTTGATCCATAGCCCATTGCAACACCGGCCTTGAGCCTAACGGCAACAAGGTTTTGCCAGGCAAACGGCTTGAATCAAGACGCGCTTGAAGAATTACGGCTGTTTTCAATTTTTTTAGCCCAATTTTTAACAACACTCCGGCAGTCGCGTCTAAACCGCTTGCTATTGCCGGAAGCCCAAAGCCTGGCTTCCAAAAAAAGCTTCCAGGCCAGTGAAAGTTGAACGCGGTTTCTTAAAACAAACGGAAAAAACCGCCAGATAGGGAGAAAAGCCTTGCCTTCGCCTGAACATTTTGGAGCTATGGTTTTTAAATAAAACCGCATATACGATTCGTCGGCGGACGCGCGTTCTTGAAGCGGGTTGCCGGCAAAACGTATTCGTATAAGTTTATCGCACAGAATTTCCTCGCCCCACATCCAGGCGCGCATACCAAAATCTATCATCTGCCAATAAGGGTTTTCAATTTCAAGGTCAAAGCCGCCCAAACCTATAAAACGAAGCCTGTCGTATACGCCCACGCCGTCGTAGGGGTATACGGTCGGAAAGTCTCCCGATTCCGGCGTAAGTTGCGAACAATCAAAGTTTTTTGAAGAAAAAATAGGAAAAGCTATCGTGGGAAGCGTCCGCAAATCTTTGTTTTGAATTAACGGGACGGTGCAAACGCGCTTGTACCAATAATCGCCGCCCGATTTCCCGCTTAATTCTTCTTTTGTTTTTAGAAGGCGGCCGTTAATGCGCTCCGCTTTTATCCCGGAAAGACGCATATCATCCCATAACACGAAAAAAAGCGGGCTTTTTATCTCGTTAGCCGCTATATTGATTTTACATCCGGTGGAAGTTTCTTTTTGCGGTAAAATAAACTTTACTTTGGGAAACGACGCCGAAAGCTCTTCCAGTCCATAGCGCTCCTCCGAACCTTCCAGAGAAACTATGCCGTCGAACCCGCATTTTTCAAGGTCTTCAAAAACTGATTTCCGGCCTATCCTGGGGGAACGGTTTAAAAGAACCGCGGAAACGCCGCTAGAACCGCCCGCGCCGCCCCCAAGCACTGTGTACGGAGGAAAATTTTCGCTAAAAGTTGAAAGTGTAGTATTCATCGCATCCGGCGCAAACGCCCTCCCATTTTTTTTCGCAATGGGCGGCGTACAAAGCTTCCCCTTTTTTCCATATAGATTCAAGATTTTCGGTAAATACGCAGCCTAAAACGCCCAATTCGGGCGTTCCGCAAAGCGCCTTTAAATCTTCTTTGCAAACCGCGACCGCGCCATTTAAAAAAATATACATATCACGCATAATATGCCAGCAGCTTTCGCGCTCTACCGGAGATATATCGAATTCTTTTTCCGCGTCTGATTTCGGGCCGAAAACATCGTATTTTTGAATAATTACGTTATTTGTTTTTGTTTTCCAGTATTTGTAAAATCTTTCTATTTCGTCCTCAAATCCGGCGCGGCGCACGGCTTGAACATAGGCCGATTTTGGAAAAAGCTTTATAAGTTTTTGCGCAAACAAAACGGCTTCGTTTGTTTTTTCGCCTTCCGCCGGGGCGTAACGCCCGCTCTCATCGCAATCAAGCGAAACTATCCACGAAAGAGGCGGGAGCGAAAAAGACCGGTGCGCTTTTACAGCCTCCGCCTTTTTTACAAGCTCTGTAATTTTTTCTAAAACCTCGTCTTTCCATCCAAAACCGCTTGTTTCTATAATTAACGCAAGAGATTCGCGGGACAAAACCGCCTCCACGATTTTTTCGCTTTCGCTGTGCAACGAAAGCTCGCCCCAAAGCGAAACGTCTATAACGCCGTCCCCGGCGAAATCCTCTATTTTTGACATCAGCGAGGCGAATTTTTCAACAGGCATCTCCCCCGTAAAAGAAGGGTCTTTTTTTAGCGCCGGATACGGGCATATTTCGCATTCACGCGGGCAAGACGAAGATGTTTGCACGGAAAAAAAAGCCGGCAGAGTGCGCAACGATTGTTTTTCGTTTAGAATTAAGCGCTCCGCGTCCATATATCCGTTAAAACCCAAATCGACGAAGCGTTTAAGTAAAAGCAGGCCCCGTTTGGAATCCGCGCATAAAAAGACGCGGTGAGCCCTAAGATCAACCGGCGATATTTCTGTTTCTATGTCAAAAGAATTTATATCTTTTTGAAGTACATTAAAGGCTATATCGCGGGAAACCGGGTCTTTTGAGCCGTTATTCAACGCCGCCAAAACCCCAAGCGCCCCCGCCTTAAAAAGCTCAGGGGCCAGGCCGTATGGCCGCCCGTCGGAGTAAGTGTATTCGGCGGGGTATTTTTCGTGCCGGTCTTTTAAGATGGAAGCTAGGGAAACGTCTAAAAACGGGCAATCCCCCCAAAAAAGGTATGAAAAATCAAAACCTTCCGAAGCGCGGGAGGTTTCGTTAAAAAAAAGATCCGCGTCCCATTCTGTTTTGCTTATTATTTCTGTTTCAACCGCTCCGTTTTTTGACGCCGCGGAGTTTAACGTTGAAAAAAGGCCGGATTTTACATCCGCTTCACGGGCTAAAACAACTATTTTGCTTACGCAAGGGAAAGAAGCTCCGGCGCAAACGGCGTTTTCGAAGGAATTCTTACCGTTAAAAACGTCCTTAAAAGCCCAACTGTTGACATCGCCGGCAAAACATAGAGCTACAGCATTCATCATACATATTATCGGCATTAAAAGCGCCTTTTACATATACTTTATAGTTAAAAACTGCTCGCGCCGGAATAAAGGGCGTTGACGCCGCGTGCGCGGGGCGGGCCTCGTTGCGTTAAAACATTCGCCGCGACGCTCCGTTCGTCAATAAAAAGCCCCGAAAGCGCGTTTTTTTTTCGATTTATGTTCTCGCCGCGCCTAAAACGGCCCGGTTTTTAGTTTTCAGCGCCAATAACAACGCGCCGTGAGAACAAACCAAGGTTTTACTTTTTAAAGCTAAAGCCAAAGGGCGATTATGCCGATAATGCAAGCAGATTATTATTTTCGATGAGGGGCCTTTAGGAGATGGTGAGAAAGAAAAAAAACAAAAAAGTAATTGCGTTTGCGCTTTTTTTTCTTTCCGCGTATTACGCCTATTCAATGGGTTCCGCGCAACCGGCTGGGGGCGGCGTTCCAAAGCTGGAGGTTTCCACGATAGACGCCCGCACACGCCTTATCCGTTTCGACTGGAGCGCCGTCGATTATCCCGAAGAATACCGTTTCGGCCTTTACAGGCTGGACCGCTCAAACAGAACGAATGTTTTTTTAAAAGAAATAGTAAAAACCGACGTTCAATTCGCCGATTCCGGCTTAACTCCGCCGCTTTACAACTATTTTTACGTTGTTGAAAGCGTAGGCGCGGGCGAAGAGCTTCAGGAACGAAAAAACATACGCACGCCCACCGACAAAGAGATAGCAAGGCAAACTATAAGCGCTTATTACATAGACGTTCGCAACCCGCAGTACTGGGTGGACGAAGAAACGCCTTCCTACAACGAAAGGCTTGGCGAAACTGATTTATCCCCGCGCCCGCCTGCGGGCCGCAGAACCACGCAGGTTCAGCCGCTAAATGAAGGCGTGTACATAGGTTTGATTGGTTTTTCCGGAAAAGTTAAAGAAATCACAAAAGACCCGGTTTTAATCCCGCTTGACCCGGCGGGCAGACAGGAACTAATGGACAAATTAAACGTGGCCTATACAAAGTCTTCGGATTTTGGAAGCGCTCCGTATTACGCCATACACACAGCTTTGGCTAATTTGTCAAGAGAGCAAAAGGAAGGGCGCCTTCCCCGCAACGTAGAAAACGTAACCGTAATTACATTTACCGACGGTCTTGACGTTAGTTCCACCGACAGTTCTTTTGAGCCGCTTGAGGGTAAAGATTTTCGCCCAAAATCAGGCGGCTCTCCGGAAGAATACAAAAATTATATTATAAGCGAGTTAAAAACCCGGAAAATAGCGGGAAAAAACATAGACGCCTGGACTATAGGCGTGGAAGGTAAAAATGTAAAAAACAACTGGACTTTCACACAGCTTATACGTGAAATGTCCACCGACAGCGAACATTACGCCGTGTTATCCGATATAAAACAGCTTGAATGGAACCTTTCTTCGCTGGCCGACGTTTTTAACATTTACACCTCCCTTATAAACGTTACATTTACAACCCCTTCATACCCGGTTGGCACCACAGTCCGCATCACTTTTGACGGCGAGGTGGGCGACCCTAACAAAGCCAGGTACTGGATAGAAGGCGACGTGGACTGGGTGAACGGCAAGTACGTGCTTACAAACCTTTGCTCAAACGGCGTAAGGCTTGGAGACGCGGAAAATGTTTTGGGTCTGCGCACAAGCCGCGGGATTGAGTACACGATTCGTTTGAACGATGATTTTTACGAAGCAAATATGCGCCAGTGGCAGCTTCCGCCTGACGTTCAAAATTTAAGTTCCAACTGGGTTTTAATACACGACTTTTTCCGCGAAAAATCGATGGATCTTATGCGAACCAGAAAATCGTCCATCATATATTTAATTTTGGACTGCAACCCGTCCCTTAAAAACGAGGAAATAAACAGCATACGGGGCGCGGTTCAATCTTTTATAGAAAAACTTTACGCGGGCGTTTCAAGCGGCGTAAAAATCAAACCCATCGGTTCCGTTCCCCTTCAGCAAATAGCGGCTGTAAAACCGCCTTCCGCCGTAACGGGCGCCAAGAACAAAGAACCGCCTGACAAAGTTGCGGAGCTTAAAGAAAACGAAGTTTACACTCCAGGTTCTGCGCAAAACATGGCGGCTAATGAAGCCGTTAAGAGCGAAAATCCAAATTCTAACAGCGCGAGCGCGATTACAGATTCCGAGGCTTCTTCAAAAGACGTAAACTCTTTTTCTCAAAATGAAGGCGCTTTTAACGGCGTTAAAACCGTAGCAGGCGGGCCTTTAGCGGCTCAAACCCAGCCGGACGGCGCCGTTACAGGAACCGGCGGCGGAATTTTTACGCAACAAGGCGGCCCGCAATCGAAATCCGCTCTCGCCGGCATTACAGAGAGCGAAGGCGCCTTCTCCCTGCCGCCGCCAGAGTATCAAAAAAAATCAAATTCAGTTAATTCTTCTTCAGCCAATTCTTCACCGGCGGGGGCCGCGACCGTAGGGCGTACGCCGCCCGCTTTGACGGAAGACTGGGCCGGACGGGAGCCTCCTTCTTATTTCGCCGCGCCTAAAACGGAGCATACGCCGTTGCGCGGGCCGGTTAAAGCGCCCAGGTACACGGACCCGGAAAAGGGTTATTGGGTGCAGTTGGGGTCTTACCTGGATTTAATACGCGCTCAACGTCTCGCCGCCCCGGTTTTGGCCAGCGGTTTTACAAATTTGGAAATCTTCGCCAAAGAAATAAACGGGGCTTTGTATTACCGTATAAAAATGGGGCCTTACAGTTCCCGCGCCGAAGCGGACTACGCTCTTATTCAGTTAGGCCGGTCTTCGCTTCCCATAAGCGAAGGTTTTGTTGTGCGCGAATGATTCTTATAGGCCTTACAGGGCCTACCTGCGCCGGAAAAAACTACGCCGCTAAAATCCTGGAAGAAAAAGGCGTCTCTTCTCTTGACGTGGATAAATTGGGGCATATAGCGCTGGAAAATAAAAAAAATGAAATAAAAGCCGCCTTTGGGGAAGAAATTCTGGATGAAGGCGGCGCGATAAACCGCCGTAAATTGGGTTCTATTGTATTCAAAAACCCCGCCGCCTTGCGAATTCTGGAAAATATAGTTCATCCTGAAACCGGACGCCTCGCCGCAGAATGGGTTTCCGCGCAAAACAAACGTTTTTTACAAGAAACGGCGAATGGCGGAGCCGATTCGCGGTTTTCGGGCGTTTGCGTTATAAACGCCGCATTGCTTAATAAAACCCCGTTTAAAGACTTGTTTTCCGGGATTATTCTGGTAAAATCCCCTGTTTTTTTAAGGGCGTTAAGAGCCAAAAGACGGGACGCCCTTAGCTTTTCTGAAATTTTCTCCCGTTTAAAAAGCCAGCGCAAATTCACCCAAAAGTTTTTACCAAAAAACGCCGATATTAGTTGTATAATGAATGTCGGAATAGGGCCGTTTCAGAAGTGGGAGCGTAAAAATTTTGAAAAACGCCTGGAAAAAATATTAAGAAGTTTTATTTTAAAAAACTCTACGCTTGCGAGCCAAAAATGGCCTTTGTAAGCCTGCAGCCGGACGAAGCGCCGCTACGCTCTTATTCACGCCTGGTTTTTTATTCGTTTGCGAAATTCGGGCGCGAAGCGCCTACAGGTTATAAAGATTTTCAACCGGCTTTTACTAAAAACGGGAGGTTTAGTTATGGATAAAAAAAAATTATTGCTTGTCGCGGCTTCCGCCGGCATGTTTATGGTTATTGTTATAGGGGCCGCCATTTTAGTGTTTACGCCGCGAGTCGACCAGGATATTGTTTCCGCGCTTCAAAAAAAAGAAAAAGAATTAGAAAAAGCGAATTTGTTAAGTTCGCCTGTTCAAGATGGAGGCGCGGCAATTGTTACGCAGGGGCCGCAACAGCCTGTTCAGCCTGGCTGGATTCCGCTCCCGCCTGTTCAAGCAACCGGCGGGAGCGAATTTTCAACAGGCGCCGGTGCGGGGGCGCCGCCTTACGCCTACCAGCAAAATTCGCCGCCGGCTTTTGAAGGCGGCTCTTATGAAATAACTCAGCCCCCCCCGCAACAATCTTCAGCCGCAGTTATTAATGTGCCGGTTCCGGCGGCCTCCGGCGTACCGGAGCCTAAGGAAGAAAGCGCGCCGGCGCGGCCCCAGATGGAAAGCAGGGTTTCCCGCCAACCGGTCGCGGCGCCTAAACCGCCGCCCGCAACGCAAAACAACCAGAAGCCTCAAAGCGCGGCTCCCGTAAAAAAAGCCGCCGCTTCGGGTTATTGGGTTCAAACAGGGTCTTACGCGCAGAAAAGCTTTGCGGACGGCGCGAAAGAATATCTTTCAATGAAGGGTATAAGTTCGGTTGTTTTGAACACCAGCGTGGGCGGCAAGACGTACTATCGTGTGCGCGTGGGGCCTTACGGGTCTCAAAACGAGGCCGATTACTGGCTTTCACTGATTAAGTCGATAGACGGCATGGAAAACAGCCAAGTTTGGAAAACAGGGTCTTTATAACACACTGATGTGCGTTGTTTTTAGGTAATGTGTCAATATGACGCTTGATTAAATTAATTTGGAATTAACACAACCTTTTTGGCGAGTTAAGTTGTTGTTATATATACACTTAATCTGTTTGAAAGGTTGGCACGGTATTTGCTTTATTTTTTATGTGTAAGAGGAGGCTCAATATGAACAAAGCTAAAACACAAGAAGGATTACGATACGCATCGTCTGATGAAAATGTTCTGTCGATGTACCTCAATGACATCAGCAAGATTCCGCTTTTATCGCGTGAGGAAGAAGACAAAATAGCCAGATTAGCCGCCAGCGGAGACAAAAAAGCCGCAAACCGGCTTGTAAACGCAAACCTCCGTTTCGTTGTTAATGTAGCTAAACGATACCAGGGTCAGGGTCTTCCTTTAATCGATCTTATTAGCGAAGGAAATATAGGCCTTCTTTCCGCGGTTGAAAAATTTGACGTGGATAAAGGGTATCACTTTATTTCTTACGCGGTTTGGTGGATACGGCAATCTATATTAAAAGCCATTTACGAAAAATCCAGAATGATACGCCTGCCTATGAACAGGGCTGGAGAGCTTATTAGAATAGAAAAGATGCGCAAAGAGATTCAATCTTACGAAAACAACGAGGCTGAAATTAAAGAAATCGCCCGGACGCTAAATATGGATCAAAAAATGGTTGGGGATTTAATATCGATAAGCCACGACATGGTTTCGCTGGATATGCCTATACACGAAGCTTCCGGCGGAAGTTTGGGCGATTACATAGAAGACGATACATATCTATCACCGGACGATTTTGCGGTAAGGCAAACTATGCTAAAAGATATTGAATCCGTACTTTCCACCTTAACCCAAAAAGAGGCGGACGTGATTCGTTGCCGTTACGGCATAGGCGATTCCGTAAAAATGACGCTTACAGAAATAGGTTACAAATTCAATCTTACAAAAGAAAGAATACGCCAAATCGAAAAAAAAGCGCTAACCCGTTTGCGCCACCCGTGCCGGCTTAAAGTTTTGGAAAGTTACGTAGCTTAAAAAAAATCCGCCGCAACTTAATAGCGGCGGATTTTTCACCCGCAAAGGCGTTGCAACGGCAGCACTTTTTTTCTATATTCAATTCCAGTTTGTTCCAAAGTTTCTTTTACATCTTTAAACTGCGGCCTTTTTTTGTTTAAATCTATAGTGAATTGATTCATGGAAAAATGGCGAAATATAAAAATTGAATCGTAAAACAGGCCGTTTTTTTGCGATATATCCAAAAGTTTTTGCCTGTATGCTTCGAACACCCCGTTTTTTTTCATTTCGCAGTAACCTGTTATCCAAACCTGGGCTTCGCGGTTTTCATTTTTAAAAATTCGCCAAAAGTCAAACGCTGTTTGCGCGCAAAATCTTTGGCTTTCGTCTATAATGTTTTTTAAATGGGCGCTTCCGCTGTTTTTGCAAAGCGTTTTTAACTCGTTGGTTCTTGGCGTATGTATTGGTGTTTTATTTAAAATAATAACATTTTTTCTAAAATCAACGCCAAGGGCGCCGTTCATTTTAAAAAAACGTTCCGCAAGCTTGCCCGAAGCGCCTGTAAGGTAACTTCTAACGGAAGCTTCCTGTTCTTTTTTGCCCGGATTGTCGGCTACAAGAATTATTTTTATTTCGTCGTTCACCGTAACGGCGTCCAGCGCGTTATTGTATACAACCGGAGTTTCCACTATGTACGGGCGCCCGGCCCTTGAATTAGCCAGCTCCTGTTGTAAATCAGATAATCGCGGAAAAGAAGCCGCCGTTTCGCGCACAAATTTTTTATACGCTTCTTTAATTTTACAAAAAGATTCGTATGTATTTTTATTCATATAAAACCTAAAGTAAAAAAACTTCCCAAAAATTTTTATCGGTTTCTTTTTCTAAAGCATCTTCGCTCTCCCCTCTTAAAATTGACGCTTCTTTAAGAACGCCGCGTAAATCCGAATATGTTGAATAACCGGCGCCTTTTAAGCTTTGGTAAGGGGCGTCGGTCTCAAACAAAACGCGGGCCTGCGGGACTACGGCGCAGGCGGCGCGGGCTTTCTTGTTTCCGCGTAAAATCGAGTTTGAAAAAGAAAAATAGCAGTTTATCCCGCGTTTTAACAGGGAAAAAGCTTCTTTTTCCGTTCCGCAATAGGAATGAAAAACCACGGCCTTTATTTTTTTTAAAAGAGCCGTTTTTTTAAAAACGCTGTCGATGGAGCGCCTTATGTGCAACACAACCGGAAGGTCGTTTTCAACCGCCAAATCAAGCTGTTTTGTGAATAACTCTTCCTGTTCGGTTTCTGTAGACCGGAACGCGGCGTTAAAAAAATCAACGCCGCATTCCCCCACGGCTTTTATTCTTTTTTCTGAAACAAGGGTTTGCAGAAAGTTAAAAGATTCAGGCGCCAAATCGGGGGAGCTTTCCATTTTTTGAATTAAAGGGAGCTGGGGATGCACTCCAAAACAAAGGGCCATGCTGGCTTCGCGGTTTAAGGCGCTTTTCGCGGCCAGGCTTTCGTTAAAAATAAATTCTTCCGCGCTCCACGCGCTAGCGGCGCAGGGGATTTTAAGTTCCAGCCTTTGCGCCTCGCAATCTTTAAAAAAACGCGCCAGGTAAAAAGGATGCGCGTGGGCGTCGCTCGCCACTAAAGCGCCTCTTTTAAAATATTTTGCAAGGTTTCTTTGGCGCGGATAAAAGAAGAATCGTCTTCGTCAAGCGGAATATAAGTTACGTCATTTAAAGATTTAATCCACGACAACTGGCGTTTCGCGTAATGGCGCGTGTTTTTCGCTATCTCCGCGGCTATTTCTTCCTCGCCGGCCTCGCCTCTTTCGGCGGCAAGGCGAAAGGCGCCGTCCTCGTCCGTGTAAAAAAATTCTTTGTATCCTATAGCCCGCAACGCGCTGTTGCCGGGCGTGTAACCTTTTTTATACAGGCCTTCAACTTCCCGCGCAAGGCCTTCTTTCATCATTTGAAAAACGCGCTTTTCTATTCGCCTGTAAAGTTCATCCCTGTTCCTTGTAACGGAGGCTATAACAAAACGAAAAGGTTTTTCTTTACAATCCGAAAAACCGAAACGGTTGAAAGCGCTTAAAGGCTTTCCGCTTTGGCGAAAAACTTCCAAAGCGCGCAGCAACCGGTATGAGTCGTTAATGTGAATGCGGCCCGCGCTTACAGGGTCGATTTTTTTTAACTCCTCCATAAGCGCGGCGCTTCCTTTTTCGTTGAATTCTTTTTTTAGGCGATTTCGTATTTCCGCGTCAGAAAGCGGGGTCTTAGGCATTCCGTTTATAAACGCCGACAAATAAAAAAGCGACCCGCCGCAGACCACCGGTAAAGCCCCCGCTTCCGCCGCCCGCAAACAAGCGCTGGAAGCGCGGCTTACGAAACCGCCCGCGCTAAAAGGCTCATCAGGATTTAGAATATCTATGATATAGTGCGGCAACTGTAAGCGTAAATCCGGCGAAGGTTTAGCCGCCCCTAAATCCATGCCTTTGTATACTTGAACGGAATCAGCGCAGATTATCTCCGCCTTGCCAAGAGCGGCGCTTCCGGTGAAAAGATTCCGCGTTAGGTCTGTTTTACCGCAACCTGTAGCTCCGGTTAAAACCAAAACAAGCGGCGGACGCAAGGAAATTAACGCGCCGTAATTCCGGAGATGGCGCCCGGCGCTTCTTCTTCTATAAGGTTGAATCTAACTTCGCCCAAAAATATTTGACGGGCCGCAAGCGATACGGCTTTGCCGAAATTGTCTTCAAGTTCCGGGGTTTTAAGCATTGAAATTTGATAAGCGCGCCTGGAAGCCGCGGATGTTATTTCGTACATATTGCCGTTGTAACGTATAAGTTCTTCTATGGGAAAAATCATATTTTATAATATACAATAAAAAAAAATTTTTGAATACACCGCAACCGCGAAGCCGTTTTTATTTAATTTTAGAGGATGAGGCTGTTCCAAAACCAGGTTGGTTTTGATAGTCTCTTGCGGTTTCGTAAAAGGCTAAAACCTTGAGTTTTTCAAGGCCGCCGTTCCAATACTTTAGGTTTTGAAACAGTCTCGGACAGCAGTTTGTATTCTATTGAAGACGCCAGGGCCTGGCGGCTCGCCTCTATAACATCCGTGGAAACGCCGATAGTCGTCCATTCGCCGTCCCCGTCCGTTGATTCAATTAAAACGCGGACTTTCGCGGCTGTAGCTCCCGAACTGTTGATTACGCGCACTTTGTAATCCGAAAGCCGCACCCGGGACAACTGCGGAAAGAACCTTAAAAGAGCGCGGCGCAAAGCCCCATCCAGCGCGTTTACAGGCCCGTCTCCTTCGGCGGCGGCGATTTCTTCCTCGCCTTTAACCAACACTTTAACCCAGGCCGTAGCCTCCGCGCCTAAAAGCAAGCCGTTTTTCGCCGTATTTGAGGCCCGGAACGCGCTCGTTACGTTGTACGCGATTATAGTAAAAAAATCCTCGCGCCCGTCTATAAATTTACGGGCCAAAAGCTCAAAACTAGCGTCCGCGCCCTCAAATTGCCAGCCTTCCGCTTCCATAGCTTTGACGCGCTCGACAAGAGCGCTTATGATAGGGGCGTCTTTTGTAAGGCGCGGGAAAAAAGCGCGCACTCTCTCCGCTATAACAGACCTTCCCCCCATTTCGCTGATTAAAAAACGCCTTTCGGCGCCGACAAGAGCCGGATCTATATGCTCAAAAGAAGAGCTTGTTTTTAATATGGCGTCCGCGTGCATTCCGGCTTTATGGGCGAAAGCGCCTGAGCCTATGTACGGCAACCCTGAAGGTAAAGTAAGGTTTGAAATTTCAGCGACTTTTCGGGTTAACGGCGTGATTTTCATTAAACAGCCGTCCGGCAGGCATTTTACGCCCATTTTTAATTCCAAACTTGGGATAAGGGAGGACAGGCAGGTGTTGCCGCAACGCTCCCCCGCGCCTGAGAGCGTCCCGTGTACGTGCGACGCTCCGGCTTCCACCGCGGCTATGGAAACCGAAAGGGCCAGGCCCATATCGTTGTGGGCGTGGATTCCCACTTTCGCGCCAAGATTCCGCATTTTAAGCGCTTCCAAGACGGCGCGGACGCCTTTTTCCACAAATGAAGCGAAAGCGCCGCCGTTAGTGTCGCACAAAACTATTCTGTCAGCGCCGGCTTCCGCCGCCTGTATAACCGTCTTAACGGCGTATTCCGCGTTTTCTTTCCAGCCGTCAAAAAAATGCTCGGCGTCATAAATTACGCCCCTTCCTTCGCGGCGCAAAAAAGAAACGCTGTCCGCGATCATATCCAGATTTTCTTCCGGGCTTGTTTTTAACACGTTGGCTACATGAAAGAGGGAGGCTTTTCCAAAAATTACAACGGTTCCTGTTTCGGCTTTAAGCAGGCTGTTTAAGTTGGCGTCGTCTTTGGCAAGGGATTCTTTTTTTCTGGTGGAGCCGAAAGCGCACAGGCTTCCGTTTTTAAGGTGAATTTTAGCGGCTTCTTTAAAAAAAGAAGCATCTTTGGGGTTGCTCGCCGGGTTGCCGGCTTCTATAAACCTAACCCCCAGTTCGTCCAAGACTTCAATTATAGCGCGTTTGTCGTGCGGCGAAAAACTTACGCCCTCGCCTTGGGCGCCGTCCCGCAATGTTGTATCAAGGATTTCAACAAAAACGCTCAAGTTGAAAGGAGCCTCCTTCTGGGTTCTTCCGCTTTTTCGTGTATTTGATCCAGAACGCGCATAAGGTCGTCCACTATCGCTTGTTTTACATCTTCGGCGCCGCTTTCCAGGGCCTTCTTTTTGGCCGACGCGCGAAAATCAGAGCAACTTAAAACCGGCCCCGCCGTGTAATGAAGCACATCGTTCATTACGCAGTCTTCGAGCATATCCCCGTCCCGCACATCCAAAACAAGGCCGTTAACCGCGACAGGGCAAAAATAATCGAAACTTTTAATGTATGAATCAATTTCCCGCACCCCCCGTTTGGAAGAAGGATCCCAGGGGCGGAATCTTGTTCCGGCGGGGAAAACAAGTATAATTTTACCCTGTTTTTTCACCTCGTTTAATTTTTTCATGGCGGCCCTGTTTATGTTTATAACGCGCAGTCTTTCGTTGTTCGCCCCGTCCACCGTGTAATGATAGCGGCTGGGGCAAAGCACTATTCTTGTGAACGCGCTGGCGAAAGCGGCGACCGCCGGGTTTTCTTCGTTTAACTTTCGTCCGGCTATAGCCACTATAGCGTCCGCTATTTCCACCCCTTCCGGGCCGGAACGCCGTAAAAGGTAGTGTACGCCCGGCAAATCCATATTGCTGTAATGCTCAACGAAAAGAATGCAAGCGGCGCCTTCTTTGGCTTTTTTTAAAAGCAGGGAAAGGTTCTCCATTCCGTTTATTCTGGATCCCGGGGACAAAAGATCCGACGTCATCGCGTCGAACATACCGCGAATATCGCGGTCTCCTTCCTGGTATACGTTTTCCGGCGTAACAGAGGTCGCCGTTTTTGACGAAGCGTGAATTGCTTTTATAAGGTCTTTGTACGCCAAACTAAGCGGTTTTGGTTCCATCAACATAATTTTATAAGATTAAAGCGTTTTTGCGCAAGTAAGATAAACGAAAGCCGTTAGTTAGTTGTTACCGCCGAAATCGGCCATTCGCCTATAACGCCCGGACACGTCAACTTGATTTTGGAGAAGGCGGAAGCGATGCAACCGCCGCCGTTGGAGGACGCCGGTGTTGCCGGAAACGAAGCCGCCTTTCATTCAATCAAAAATGTTGCCGGAAATGGAGCCGCCTGGCCTGTTGAAAACCGCCCCATTAATGTTGTAAACGGCGCCGCCGAGGGTCGCCGTGTTCTTCGAGATGTAGCCGCCGGACATGGTGAAAAAAGCATTCGTTCCGAAGTTGTAAACCCCGCCGCCGTAGTAGATCGCACCGTTATCCGAGATGGAAGCGGCATCCGACATAGTGAAAGTCGCCCTGTTGTAAACCCCGCCGCCGAAGCCGTCGTCGCCGTCGTCGCCGTCTGACGCATTATTCTTCGATATGGAGGCGGAGCCGGAAAGGTTGAAAGTCCCGTCGTTGTAAACCCCGCCGCCGCAGTGCGCCGTGTTGCTGGAAATGGAACCGTCCGAAAACGTGAAAGTCCCCCTGTTGTAAACCCCGCCGCCGTTGCCGTTGGTCGCCGTGTTGCCGGAGATGGAGCCGCCGGAAAACATGAAAGTCCCGTCGCTGCTTAAAACACCGCCGCCGTAGCCGGCCGTGTTGCCGGAGATGGAGGCGGCGCCTGACATTGCGAAAGTCCCTTCATAGTTGTAGACGCCGCCGCCGTAGAGCGCCGTGTTGTCGTCCGATATGGAGCCGCCTGAAAACGTGAAAGTCCCGGAGCTGTTGTTGCAAACCCCGCCGCCGTAGCCGTCGGTCGCCGTGTTGCCGGAGATGATGGAGCCGCCGGACATGGTGAAAAAAGCACTCGCTCCGGTGTTGTAAACCCCGCCGCCTTTGGTCGCATTGTTATCCGATATTGAACCGCCGGAAAACGTGAAGTCCCCGCTTTCGTTGTAAACGCCGCCGCCGTTGCCGGTCGCCGTGTTATCCGATATTTCGCCGCCGGAAAACATGAAATTCCCGCCGGTGTTGTAAACGCC
>JAITER010000045.1 GCA_031281945.1 Spirochaetaceae bacterium
TAACTTTAAAACCCGCGGATGGCAATGACGTTAAACTAACAGCCTCCTTTACTTTGGCTGGCAACGGAAACCTGATACTTTCAGGCGGCGCAAACGGCGAAACTTTAACGTTAACTCCGCTGAAGGTGAAGCTTGAAGCCGTAACTGTTAACTCTGGCGCGATTTTAACCTTAAAAAACGGAGCGGTAATATCCGGCGAAACAAACGTTGAGGAAAAAAGAAGCGCCTCGCTCGTTAAGATAAAATCCGGCGGGGAATTTGTCATGACGGGCGGGGAATTGAGCGGCAATAAAATTTCCACCCCCGGCGGCGCCGCCGTTTTATATGACAACCCCGGCGGCGCCGTTTACATTGACGGCGGTAATTTTACAATGACGGGCGGCCGTATACACGACAATGTGGGTAAGGACGGCGGCGGCGTGTATCTTAAGAATGGGACGTTTACCATGAAAGGCGGCTTTATAGAATATAATACAGGAACAGTCAACGGAGGGGGCGTTAATATAGGTTCAGGTAACGGTTCAGGCGATTTTTACTTTTCTGGCGGCGATATTCGAAGTAACACAGTAACTGGCAGTTATGGCGGCGGCGGTGTAACGGTAGCTTATGGCGGCGTTTTTTATATGTCGGGGACCGCCAAAATATATGGAAACTGTAGTAACGGCAACGGCGGCGGCGTGTCCGTTCAAGACGGCGCCAAATTCTCCATGACATCCGGCGTAATCAGCGGCAACACGGCGAACAAAGAAGGCGGCGGCGTTTATATGAATAGCGGGACTTTTAACAAAACCGGCGGCATGGTGTACGGCGATGATGATGTGGATGACGGCTTAAAAAACAAGGCGGATCAAGGCGGATCATCTTTTTTCAACAAGAATAACAACGGGAGCGCGACAAATAACGGGGGCGCGCTATCCACAACAAACAGCACGTTTTAGTCCGCCCGCCTGGCGCAAGGTGCGGTTTTAAGCCGCCGGAAGGTTTGCGCCCCGCACAAGCGATTGGCGCGGGAATTAGCGGCTCGCCCCTTATGCCTAATTTTAGCGGAAAGCCCGGCTGAAAATGCGCCCGAATTGTATCGCCGAATTTAACGGCTTTCATGCTATCGCCGCCTTAAACGCGGAAAATAAATAAGTTGCGAATAATGTATACGCCTGTAGTGTTATGTGCAATAAATATGCGGCTTGCGCCGGCAAAACCGCCGCGTCCGCCGCATATTTTTAGATATTGGGCTTGTTTCGCCAACCCGTATTGACGTAGTGTGCGCATACATGATATTGTATAACAATCATGTGTAAAAGAATATGTAATTTTACCCCCCCCCCCCCCATTGCTAGCCCGCGACATGCGGTTTTAGCGGTTTTTTCCTTTGCAAATTTTATTTTCTCTTTAAAACAACGCCTCTTGACGCAAGGCCGCGCTTTACGTTTTTGCGGCGTTAAGAACTCTGAATGTGGTGTATTCACTGTGTATGTAATGTTATGCGCCATTGACCATTGTGCGATGGCCGGCTTTCATGTTTCTGGAGGAATGTGTTGAAAAATATTTTTATAAACGCTGTTAAATACATACCGCGAAAAATAAAAATGCGGCTTGTTGGAAATGAAATATACGAGATTCGCGAGCGCTTGCGTTGTATGGAAATCGATATAAAGGCCATTCTTAAAATGCAATGCGGTTTAAATTTTCGGGGGCAGGTGTGGCAGGATGGTATAGCGTATTTATATTTTAACGGAAAAAAAGACGGATTTTATATTGATATAGGGGCTAACGACGGCGTTGCGATAAACAACACTCTTGTTTTTGAACAGTTGGGCTGGAAGGGAATTTGCGTGGAGCCTGTACCGGAAATATTTAACGAACTGAAAAAGAACCGGACGTGCGATTGTTATAACGTTGCGATTGCAAACAAAAGCGGCGAATCAGTGGAATTTATCAAAGCCGAAGGCGTTGAGGTTCTTAGCGGATTGACCAGCGAAATGGCCCAAGCGCATAAAAATAGGATTTTGCGTGAAAATGGGAAAATACGTAAAATATATGTCAAAACATTGAGTTTTGCGGATTTAATGGCTGATTATAAGGGGTTAAAACATATAGATTTTATGTCTATTGACGTAGAAGGCGCCGAAATGAGTATTTTAAAAGCGATCAATTTTAAAGAATACAGTTTTGGACTTATTACGGTTGAAAATAACGAAGAAGTCAAAGGCGGCGGCAATAGACTGAAAAAATATATGAAAGAACAAGGATACAAAGTTTATGCTGATTTGGGTTTGGATATAATGTTTATTCCGGATAATTAGCGTCTGTCCATAAACCCGCCGCTTTAAGTTTACACCGCTAAAAATCAGTGTGTTATGCGTAACATTTCGCGGCTTGCGCGGAATGTGTTGGCGAAACCGCCGTGCGCTCGTATAATGGACTCCTATGGAAAAACCAAAAATATTTACAGTTCCGTTTGCGGACGTTTATCCTTTTTATATTCAAAAAGTGGAAAAAAAAGGGCGTACAAAAACGGAAGCGGACGCCGTTATTTGCTGGTTAACCGGGTATGACGAGCGAACATTACAGGCTCAAATTGACGGTAAAGCCGATTTTCAGACTTTTTTTGCGCGGGCGCCTCAAATTAATCCAAACGCTTCAAAAATTACAGGCAAGATATGCGGCCTCCGTGTGGAAGAAATTGAAGATGAGCTTATGCAAAAGATACGCTGGCTGGATAAATTGATTGATGAATTGGCGAAAGGCAAGCCCATGGAAAAAATCCTTAGAAATTAAGCGGCGTAAAACCGGCCGCGCGTTTGTGTGCGCGAGTTTGCGGCTTTTTCGCCGTTTTGCGCGGCGCCGTTAAAAAGGCGTTTTTCTTGCAAAACCGTTAAGACGGCGGGGTTGGCAAGGTATGTGCAAAAGGCGGCGCTTCGTTATAAAATACGGTTTATGTTGGAAAAAATCTTCACTTTTATTTTTGGTTCGCAACGTGAACGCGATGTAAAAAAGTTGGCGCCTCTGGTTAGCGCGGTAAACGGCAAAGAAAGCTGGGCTTCTTCAATTGCGGCGGAAGATTTTCCCTTGCAAACCCAAAAATTCAGGGAAAGACTTAAAGCGGGCGAAACGCTGGACGATATTTTGCCGGAAGCTTTCGCGCTGGCGCGCGAGGCGGCGAAGCGAGTGCTGGGCGAACGCCCCTACGATGTGCAGATTATGGGCGCCATCGTACTGCATCAGGGAAAAATCACAGAAATGAAGACTGGCGAGGGTAAAACGCTTATGAGCGTATCCGCCGCTTATCTTAACGCCATAGCCGGCGAGGGCGTTCACATAGTTACGGTAAATGATTACCTGGCCGAGCGCGACGCCGCATGGATGCGCCCCGTGTACGAATATCTTGGGCTTAACGCCGGAACAATTTTAAGCGATATGGATACGGAACGCCGCAAAAAAAACTATGCGTGCGACATAACATACGGCACCAACAACGAATTTGGCTTTGATTATCTTCGCGACAATATGAATGTAAGGCTGGAGGGGCGGGTCCAACGCGGGCATAATTATTGTATTGTGGACGAAATAGACTCAATTTTGATTGACGAAGCCCGCACTCCGCTCATTATATCGGGCGCCGCGGAAGACGACACTTTCAAATTTGCGGAAGTCGACAAACTTTTAGGCTCTTTGGAAGAAGCTGCGAAAAAAGAAAACGGCGATTATCCAGACGAAACGCAGGGCGAAGAAATTACCGGCGATTACAAATTAAACGAAAAAAACAAAGGCGTCATGTTTACCAACGCGGGGCTTGCAAAAATAGAAAGCCTTTTGCAAAAACGCGGCCTTATAAAGGGCCAGATTGTTGACGAACAAAACTTTGAATACATACATTATTTTACGCAGGCGCTAAGGGCTCATCTTTTATTTCAAATAAATGTGGATTATGTGGTAAAAGACGGCGAAGTTCAAATTGTAGATGAATTTACGGGAAGAATTTTATCCGGCAGGCGTTATTCCGACGGCCTGCATCAGGCTATTGAAGCGAAAGAGCACATACGAATTAAACAGCGCAACCGCACCATGGCCACTATTACTTTTCAGAATTATTTTCGTATGTATAAAAAAATATCAGGAATGACGGGAACCGCCGATACGGAAGCTGTAGAATTCGGTAAAATTTATAATTTGGATGTGGTCGTTATACCAACAAACGTTCCGGTGGCCAGGGTGGACGAAGATGACGTAGTGTATCTAAACGAAGATGACAAATTTAACGCGATTTGCGATGAAATAACAGCCGCGCACAAGAAGGGCCAGCCCATCCTTGTAGGCACTGTGTCAATAGAAAAATCAGAAAAATTATCGGCCCTTCTTACACGGCGCGGAATAAGGCACGAGGTTCTAAACGCAAAAAATCACGTAAGAGAAGCCGGCATTATAGCCGAAGCCGGAGCCAAAGGAGCCGTCACCATAGCCACCAATATGGCGGGCCGCGGCACTGACATAAAACTTGGCGGCAATCCTGATCACCGCGCCCAGAAAAAAGCCGGAACCGAGGCTTCTAACGAAAAATACCAGGAATTCTATAAAACCGAATATGAAAAATGGAAGTCTGATTACTCTTTGGTAAAAGAGGCGGGCGGACTTTATGTTATAGGCACCGAGCGGCATGAAAGCCGCCGTATAGACAACCAGTTGCGCGGAAGGTCCGGCAGGCAGGGAGATCCGGGGCATTCCAAATTTTTTATATCAATGGACGATGACCTAATGCGGCTTTTCGGCGGCGCCAAGATGAAGAACCTTATGACTCGTATAGGCATGAAGCCCGGCGAGCCTATTTTTCATCCTATGCTTAATAAAAGCATTGAACGCGCTCAAAAGAAAGTTGAAGAGCGCAATTTTGAAATCCGCAAACATCTTTTGGAATACGATGACGTCTTAAACCAGCAACGCAAATTTATATATGAACAGCGCGACGCCATACTTGTGGACGAAAACTTAAAGGAGCGGGTGAACGCCGCTACAGCCGATATTGTAAGCCGCGCCGTTGATGAATATATGCGTGAAATTTCCCGCGACGATGCGGCGGCTTTTAGAAAACTCGCTCTGTTGCTTAAAAACAGATTTAATTACACTTTAGAAGAAGGCTCAAAGGCGAATGATAAAGACGGTTCGGATTTGGTTAAAAAAATTGTATCTGATTTAGAAAAAGACATAGAACAAAAAGAAGAAATGCTGGGCGCCTATAATATCAATTCGTTTATACGAATGCAATATTTACAATTTATTGACAGGCTTTGGCTGGATCATCTGGAGAATATGGAAAGCCTGCGCGAAGCTGTATATTTAAGACATTATGCGCAAAAAAACCCGCTTACGGAATATAAGCTGGAAGGCTTCGCCATTTTTGACACGATGATAGACAATATACGCGAACAGATAGCTTCTCGGTTGCATCTGGTTCGCATACAGTTGGCCGAAAACCGCGAGATAAAAGATCGCGCAGCCGGAGCTTCCGCAAGCCACGCCGGTCTTGGGTCTTTTGACGCGGTGCGCCAGGGTTCAGCCCGGCAGGCGCCTCCTCCACAAGGCGGAAAACCGGTTACCGTGGTGCGTAGCCAGCCTAAAATAGGCCGTAACGATCTTTGCCCCTGCGGTTCCGGTAAAAAATACAAGCATTGCCATGGGCGATAAGACGAAAACCCGCAAAAAAAAGCCGCCGCGTGTTTTATTCGTTATTTTTTTTGGCGCTTTATTTTTAGCTTCAGCGGTTTTTGGCGCGGCGCAGGAAGTTTACACTACGCCCTATGGCGGCTCTTACCACCGGGAAAACTGCTCCACAACGTCTTCCTCGGTAACAAGAAAAATCACAGTCCAGGAAGCCGCTCTAGCCGGCTATAAGCCTTGCCGCGTTTGCAAACCTTTAGTTGTAGACGCCCCCGCTGAAAAAAACGCGGAAGCCGCCGGTTTTTACCGCGTAAACATAGAAGGGATTTCCAGCTATAAAGCCGCGGAAATCAGCAAAATGCAAAAGGCGGTTGTTACACGTCATGTAGACGGCGACACCGTGGAAGTAAGATTTATCTCGAAACCCGCGGGAATAATTAACCAGACGGAAAAAATCCGCATGATAGGCGTTGACACTCCAGAAACGGTTCATCCCAAAAAAGGCGTGGAAGCTTTCGGTAAAGAGGCGAGCGAGTATACAAAACGCGCTCTTTTAAATAAAAACGTATACATAGCGCTGGATTGGGATATAAAAGACAAATACGGACGCCTGCTGGCGTACATATACACCGAAGACGGCAAAGTGTGTCATAACGCAAAACTAATCCAGGAAGGTTACGCTCACGCATACACGATTTTTCCATTTCAGTTTTTGGAAGAATTCAAAGCCCTGGAAAAAGAAGCCCGAAGCCGCAAACGAGGACTTTGGGGAGACTTGCATGACAATCGTTAATATTGGGGGCCCCCCCCCCCCCCCCCCCACCGCGAAGAAAAAAAAAAAATATTTATAGAATAAAATTAGGTAAAAATATA
>JAITER010000056.1 GCA_031281945.1 Spirochaetaceae bacterium
GGGCGTGCTGACCGCGCCGATAGTCAGCGACGGCGTTCCGGCGTTTGTCCCGTTTTTGTAATTGATTTTAATTTATAGGAGGATTGTATGATTGAAAAAGCGCAGATTGAAGAGCTTAAGAAAAAGCACGGCGAGATTTACGAGGGCGAAAGACGTTTTAATGACGAGGATGACAAACTCCACGAAGTAGAGTTTGTCTACCGCAAGCCGCATACGGCGGACATCAAGGCGCACTCGAAATCGGCGACGCGTAATCCAATTACCGCGAACCTGAACCTGATACAGTCCCTCATTATCCACCCCGAACCGGGGCCACTTATTGAGGAGATGCGGGAGTATCCGGCAGTCTGACCGCTTCTGGAAGGCGATGAACCTCGCGATGGGACTGGTCGATACCGAAGTTAGGCAAAACCGTAGCCTGAGTCGCCTACTGGCGGCGGAGCATGTACTTCAGTACTGTTATGCGAAGTGGCGCGCTTTACTATCATTTGCCTTATTTAATTTTTTTAATTCATAATTATCTTTTGCTTCTAAATACGAATATTCATTTGTAGAAAATAAATCCTTTTTTAATTTACTAAATTTCTTTCTTGTTATTTTGATTGCCTGATCCGATTTATCAACACCTATCCAGTTTCTACCCAGTTCCTGCGCGGCAATCAATGTAGTTCCTGAACCGCAAAAGAAATCCATTACAATGCTTTTTTCATTTGAAGATGCTAAAATAATCGTCTTTAATAAATCAATATTTTTTTCCGTAGGATAGTCAGGATATTGATAATCCTTGAATTCCCATATATCTTGCATCTTTTTCCCGTCTTTTTCATCCGCATATATTATTTTTCTGGGATTGCCGTTTGACGACCACTCTATTAAACCTTCAGCATCCAATCTTTCCAATTCTCTAGGATCACAGCGCCAATGGCGCCCTTTAGGAGGCTTTAAGCCTTTAAATAATCCCGATGTCGCTCCGTCTTTTGTTTCACCCGGAGCGTGTAAAGGTATTGTTGTATACGCCCGTCTATTTTTATCAATTTTTTTGAACAATCTTTCTTTGTCTTTATCATTAAGCGCTAACTTCGGGTCGTTCCAAATGACCTCTTTTGTTTTTGAGTAGAATAATATCATATCCTTTATATTTCCATAGGCTTTACGGTAAAAATTTTTAGGATTGCATTTTATTCTTGTTATATCATTTCTAAAGTTCTCAATTCCAAAGACTTCATCCATAATAATTTTAATATAATGGCCGATTTTATAATCAATATGTAAATATATTGATCCGGCGTCTGAAAGTAATTCCCGCGCGATAATTAACCGTTCACGGATAAATTCGATAAAATCAAAGCCTTTTAAATTATCAATATATGCCACATCATCATCACCGCTCATGCTTATAGCGCTTACCCGCTTCTTCCCGATAGTAAATATCGTATTGGTTGAAAACGGCGGATCAATATATATTAAATCTATTTTATTCGTGTAATTTTCTCTTAATCGTTGCAATACGGCGATATTTTCTCCTTTTATCAAAATATTGTTTGTTGATATTTCTCCATATAATTCACAACTTTGCGTATTTTCAAGAATTTCTCTAACCGTTTTTTTCCCGGGATAATATAATTCCATAATACCGACCTAAATAGAGTAAAGAAATTCACGCAACACTAACGCGCTCATAATATTACAATTAGAATATGTAGTTGTAATATCTCTGTACATTTTATTATTTGTTTTAATATATAATACGCCGTCCAATATTGCGACAGTAATTGCCCGGACAGATGAATCAGTTATCGTGCTAATAGCGTCAGCAAATTGGGCGTTTTGACGGCCTCCAAAATTTGAAAAACATTAATTCCAACCGGCTTTATGCCTAATCCGCCATTAGCAAGCCATCGTTTAAATAACGGTCCAATTTGTCTGTTTGTCTCTTTTGGTTCCGAACATTTTTCAAATAATTCCGTTGATTCGCGAATTCAATACTTAAATCAGTCCAATAACCCATAATTTTTCAGTGTAGTCAATATTTTTTCTTTGTCAACTGTGCTTCCTTAATAATGTCAAGGCGCAATAGAAATGACCCCTTCCCCCATTTTTTAAGCGGCATGAGAATCTGAAAGGCCTTTTTTTTGGGTGGCGGCAACTCCTCAACTAGGAGTATTTTCTCTTTCCACAGGATGCTTAAACTCCCGTCCGGCCTGACGCGCACGACAACCTTCTCCCCGGTCAGCGGCAAGCGCGTGTTGGTCTTGAGAATCTGAAACAGCCGGCATTCAAAGCGGACTACATAATCATTAGCCGCCGTCCGCTCATCTTCAAATTTCCGCGGAAACGAAGTTTCCGAATCCAGCAGGATGACGCCTCCATTGCCCCGGCAGTCGTCTCCGCTTCAAAGATCACTTTCTCCGCGGCAAAGGCCGGTTCAAAATCACTATACCGTTCAAGATACGCCCTGAGCGCCCTTTCCCTGATTTCCCGCGCCGTCTTTCGATTCGAGGGCTTCCCGGCATTCCCGTGAATAAGCCCGGCATCCCCCTTCCGCGCATATGCGGCGTATATCCGCCGCCCTTGCGCGGTAGCTTGCTTTCAATTCTTGCGCCGCCGCCCGAATCGCAAACTGACGCCTCTTTACCAGTTCCATTGCTTTTTCACGTAATAATTCTTTTTGTCCCATCGGTAGTCTCCCGGCCGTCTCCGCCTCCTGCCGCTATTCTACCAAACAGGTCATTTCTATTGCGTTTTCATGAGGGCGTTATCATTGCGGTTTAACAGTGGGGCGTTTTTTAAACGGCGCGATTCAGAGCGGGGCTTGCAACGCTTTAAAAGCCGCGCCGTTATACAGCCGTAAAATCCGGGCGGGCGGGCCGCCGCCAATTCTTCACAGGCGCGGGATATATCTTTACGCCGGAATAGCCGCCGTTGTACACTTGAATCCGCTTAAAGGACGGTATGAAAGACGATATAGAACTTTTATTCAGCAAAATAAAAAGCGCGAAACATTGCGTCGCGCTTTCCGGCGCGGGGGTTAGCACTCTTTCTGGAATCCGGGATTTTCGCGGCAAGAATGGTTTGTACAACGATGCGGACGCGGAAAAAATTTTTGACATTGAATATTTTGAGCAAGACCCTGAATTTTATTATAAAAAAACAAAAGATTTTATTTATAATATTGACGAAAAAAGCGCGTCCGTTGTTCATACGTGCCTAGCCGGTTTGGAAAAAAACGGTATGTTAAAGGCCGTTATCACTCAAAATATAGACCTTTTGCATCAAAAAGGCGGAAGCGGGCGTGTTATAGAAATTCACGGATCGCCGGCGTTTCATTACTGCCTGCGTTGCGCAGGCGTGCGTACGCCTTTTAGCGAGGCGGCGGCGGCGGTTAAAGCCGGCTCATATCCAAAATGCCCGAAATGCGGGCGCATTCTAAAACCGGCGGTTACTTTTTTTGGAGAAATGCTGCCGGCGCAGGCTTTACGGGAAGCCGAAAGCGAAGCCGCCGCAAGCGATCTTATGCTTGTTCTGGGAACTAGCCTTACGGTTGCGCCGGCGCAGTTCATTCCTCAAATAACGCTTAGAAACGGCGGCGAAATTGTTATTATAAATGACAGCCCTACATATCTGGATTCAAGCGCGGCGCTTCATTTTGACGATCTGGAGACTTCCTTTTTGCAAATAGAACGTCTTTTACAAAACGAAAGCCGTTAAAAATGAGGGCTACACGGGCCGTCATTCACCTTGACGCTTTAAAATCAAATATATCAAAACTAAAAGCCCGTCAAGCCGCTTTCAATAAAAAGCCGCTTATTTGTTTTCCGGTAAAGGCGGACGCTTACGGGCATGGGGCGGCGGTTGTCGCTAAAGAAGCTCTAAAATGCGGGGTTTCTCATTTAGCCGTAGCTACTGTGGACGAAGGCGTTTCACTTAGAGAAAGCGGAGTCTCCGCGCCCATTCTTTTGCTTTCGCACTGTCTTCCCGCCGAAGCGGAGGAAGTCTGCGAAGCGCGGCTTGTTCCGTTTGTAAGCGGCCTGGAATCAATTCGCGTTTTTGAGGAAGCTTCCGCAAAAACGTTTTCTGGCGGCAAGCTGCCTGTTTTTTTAAAAATAGATTCGGGGATGGGCCGGTTGGGTTGTGCGCCGGAAGACGCGCCGGATTTGGCCTTGCGAATAAAAGAATCGCCTTGCCTGGAATACGCGGGAACCGCCACCCATTTCGCCGTTTCCGGTTCCGCAACGAATGGAGATGCGGAGTACACCCGCCGGCAGACGGACGTTTTTAAAACCGCCCTGGCGGGGATAAGCGCGTTTGGCGTAGACCCGGGAATTGTAACTGCGGCTAACAGCGGCGCCTGCGTCTCTTACCCTGATTCCTGGTTTGACATGGTTAGGCCCGGGATAATTTTGTATGGTTATCAGGAGGCGGGCTCGAAACCCGCGCTTGACTTTAAGCCTGTAATGGAACTTGTTACAAAAATCGTCCATATAAAAACGGTGCGTAAAGGCGAAAGCGTTTCTTACGGAAGAACATGGCGGGCGGAAGATGACTCGGTTATAGGCGTCCTGCCCGCAGGCTATGCGGACGGTTTGCCGAGGGTTTTAAGCGGGAAATACCAGGTTTCCTGCGGCGGTAGGCTCTGCCAGCTGGCCGGCCTTATTTGCATGGATCAATGCATGGTGGATTTGGGCAAAAACCCGCGCGTAAAACTCTTTGACGATGCAACCATTTTTGGGGGGGCGCCTCCTTCGTTAAGCGCGGCGGATGCGGCGGAACGCTCCCGCTCCATTCCCTACGAGATTCTATGCAACATAAGCAAGCGCGTTCCCCGTGTATACACGCGGTAGCGCGTTAAGCGCGGGCGCCGCGTTTTTTGATTTTGAGCGCGTGTTGAATTACGGCGGCGTTTCGCCCGCCCAAAATTTCGCGGGCGAAACGCTTTACCGCGCCCGCCTGTTTTTATAAACTGGGCTTGTTCAACAATAATCAGAATTTAACGTTTTTTTAAGGAAAGTAATTATGATAAAAGTTAAAGAATTGCATAAAAGTTTCGGGCGGCTTCATATTTTGCGGGGAATAAACGAACAAATTGAAAAAGGCGAAAAAGTCGCCGTAGTAGGCCCCTCCGGTTCGGGAAAAAGCACTTTTTTGCGGTGTTTAAACCTGCTGGAAACGCCCGATAAAGGCGAAATATGGTTTGACGGTTCGCAAATAAACCACCCAAAAGCCCGTATAGGCCTTCTGCGGCGCCGCATGGGCATGGTTTTTCAGCATTTCAACCTTTTCCCGCATCTCACCATCACGGATAACATAACCCTGGCGCCTGTGGAATTGAAAATTCAAACGAAAGAGCAGGCGAAAAAAATCGCGCTCTCCCTGCTGGAACGCATAGGGCTCTCCGAAAAAGCGTCCGCCTATCCGGCCATGCTCTCAGGCGGCCAAAAACAGCGGGTCGCCATAGTCCGGGCTCTGGCCATGAATCCCGAAGTAATGTTGTTTGAC
Organism: Spirochaetaceae bacterium; assembly: GCA_031281945.1. GTDB lineage: Bacteria > Spirochaetota > Spirochaetia > Treponematales > Breznakiellaceae > JAIROZ01. The sequence continues at coordinate 5,497 of JAITER010000056.1, forward strand.
GAGCCTACAAGCGCGCTGGATCCGGAAATGGTGGGCGAAGTGCTGGACCTAATAAAACAACTGGCCCGTGAAGGCATGACTATGGTGATAGTAACGCATGAGATGGGTTTCGCCCGCGAAGTCGCGACCCGCGTCGTATTTATGAACGAAGGTAAAATCTGCGAACAAAACAACCCGAAAGAATTTTTCACAAATCCCCAACATCCAAGGTTGCAAACCTTTCTTTCCAAAGTGTTATAAGGCTTCTCAAGACGCGGCGTGATTGCGGGCCGCATTGTTTTCTTAAATTGCGCGAACAATAAAAAGAGCGGCGTTTTATTGTTTGGCGGTTGCCGGATATTTAGGCCGCCGCGGGAAAAACGCGGCGGCGGGCTTTCTTTTTAAGAGTTGCGCTGTAAAACATATTAGAGTTGTTTAAAAATTTCAGTTTTGGAACAACAAACGCTAAAAACATCAAATGCGGGGCGTTTTTCGGGGCTTGCAAGCTTGGGCCCCAGACAACCAACCGGGTTATCGAACAAGCCTATTTTCAAATTCTAATTTGAAAATAGGGGCTCTGGCGGTAAATTTTTATAGTATGCCGGTTTTAGGCTTATAACGCGCTTAACGCGGCAAAAAAAGGCCTGTCGGCCTTGCTCTGTAAAAAATCGTAGTATATAATTAGAAAATCCGGGTTTTCGCCCTTGACGGGGCGTATATTCTTTTTTTTTAGAAAAGAAAATCTTAAGTAATCGAGGTTAAACATGGAGATAAGCTCTTTTAAACGCGGCATACATATTCCGGAAAGGAAGGAAGGCACGACCGGAAAAGCCGCGGAACTTGTTCCTGTTCCGGGGCAAGTGGTGATTCCGGTGAACCAGCATTTTGGAGCGCCGAACAAACCTATTGTGGCGGTGGGAGACGCCGTAAAAAGAGGGCGAAAGATAGCCGACGCGGCTTCCGCCAGCCCTATGACGGTTCCTGTTCACGCATCCATAGCCGGAGTGGTAAAAAAAATTGAACCTAGGTTGCAATCCAACAACACGATAGGGCTTTGCATCGTCATAGAAGCGGACGAATCCGTTTCTGGAGACGATTTCCTGCCGCCCTTAGACCCATACACCTGTTCAAAAGAAGAAGCGCTCACCCGCATACGCGAGGCGGGGATTGTGGGCATGGGCGGAGCCGGTTTCCCGGCGCACATAAAACTGAACCCGCCGCCCCATCTAAAAATCGACAGCATTATAGCGGACGGGGCCGAGTGCGAGGGCTACCTTACGACTGATGAGGCCGCGATTAGAGCGAAAGCGAAACAGATTGTACGCGGAGTCGCCATTTTACAGCAGATAACCGGCGTAAAAACCGCGTTTATAGCGATGGAAGACAACAAAGCGTTTTTGGTTCCGGTTTTGGAAAAGGCGATTGCCGAAGGAAAGCACCCCGGCTCAATAGGCGTGCGCCTTTGCCGCACCATGTACCCGCAGGGCGGCGAAAAGATGCTTATAAAAGCGATTTTGGGCAGGGAAGTTCCTTCTGGCGGGTTGCCTGGAGACGCCGGATGCATAGTGCAAAATGTGGGAACCCTGCTCGCCATATCGGAAGCTTTTTCGCTGGGCCGCCCTTTAATTAAACGGGGGCTTACAGTTTCCGGCGGCGCCTGCGGCAAACCCCGCAATATCGTAGCGCCCATCGGAACGGTTCTTACAAGCCTTCCGCCGGATTATCTGGATATTAAATGGGGCGCGGTGCAAAAAATAATTTTTGGCGGCCCCATGATGGGAACCTCGGTTCCTACAGCGGAGATTCCGGTGCAAAAGAACACTTCCGGCATACTTTTTTTAACCGCGGAAGAAACTTACAGCGAAGAAGAGTCTTATTGCATACGTTGCGGGCGTTGTGTAAAAAACTGTACGGCGCGTCTTTTCCCTGTAATTATGAACAACGCGCTGGAAGCCGGAGACCTGGACGAGGCTCAAAAGATCGGTCTTTTGGATTGCATAGAATGCGGGGCCTGTACATTCAACTGTCCCGCCCGGCTAAGGCTTGTTCAACGTTTCCGCGTTGGCAAATTTAAACTTAGAAACTATATGGCCGCGAAACAAGCCGCCGCGAAAGCAAAGGCGGAAGCCGCTGCGTCAAAAGGGTAGGAGGAAGTTATGTCAGAAGAAATTAAAGCAGAGCCGGAGAAAGCCCGGCTTTTGTGGTTGCAGTCAAGCCCGCACATAGCGTCCCCGGTAAACGTACAGGTTATAATGACGCGGGTTTTAATCGCGTTGACGCCGGCTTCGGTGTTCGGCGTTGTGATTTTTGGTATAAACGCGCTTCTTACAATAGCGGTGGCTGTATCTTCCGCAATTGTAGGCGAGGCGCTTTTCCGGCGCGCCGTTAAACGGGAATCTCATTTAAAAGATCTTTCCGCTTGTGTAACCGGACTCCTTTTAGCGCTTGTAATTCCGCCTTCCACGCCGCTTTGGATGACCGCATTAGGCTCCATTTTTGCGGTTGTCGTGGCGAAAGAATTTTTCGGCGGGCTTGGAGCCAACGTTTTTAATCCGGCGCTGGCCGGGCGGGCGTTTATGCTGATGAGTTTTCCCGCCGCTATGACCACATGGCTTAATCCGGCGCAAAGCGGGTCTCTTTTTAGGCCGGACGGCGGCACCGGAGCCACTCCTTTGGGCGCGTTAAAAGAAGGCGCCGCCAATCTGCCGGTAGAGCAGGCTCTAGGTTACGCCGGAACGCCGGAAATGTACAAAGAGCTGTTTTTAGGGTTTCACGGCGGATGTATAGGCGAAACTTCAATTTTGTTGCTGCTTGCCGGAGGTTTTTACCTGCTTTTCACCAAAACTATAGACTGGCGCGCTCCAGCCGGGATGCTGGGTTCGGCGGTGGTTTTTAGCGCGGCTTTTGGCATGGATCCTGTTTTCGCGTTGCTTTCAGGCGGCCTTGTTTTGGGAGCCTTGTTTATGGCCACCGACTATACGAGCGCCCCTGTAACCGAAACGGGCAAGCTGATTTTTGGCGCGGGAGCCGGCCTTATCGTGATTTTAATCAGAAAATTCGGCGCGTATCCAGAAGGCGTTATGTTCGGAATACTCATTATGAACGCGGCGGTTCCATTTTTGAATAAAATTTTGCACAAAAAATACGGGTATGTTAAACCCAAAAAAACGGCTAAAGGGGGCGCAAAATGAAAGATTCAATAAAAATGATTGCGGCCCTGGTCGTGTTTGCGCTCGCCGCCTGCGTCGGCCTGGCCTTTGTATACGACGCCACGCTTCCGGTTATCACCGAAAACAACAAAAAAAAGACGCAATACGCCCAGGAACTTCTTTTTCCAGGCGCCCAGTTTAAAGAAATAAGCGGCCAAATTAAAAGCGGAAATCCGGCTGTCGCTTTTAAAGACCAGTACGCCGCCCAAAAAGACGGGGTTTTAACAGGCGTAATCATCAACTCATCGTCCGGCGGGTTTAACGCCGATATAGAAGCGCTGGTTGGGATTGACGCGGACGGAAAAATCGCGGGCGTGCAGATACTAGTGAACACGGAAACGCCGGGGCTTGGGGCTAACGCGAGCAATCCCAAGTATTTTATAGACAAACCGGCTAAAACAAAAACTTTTTACAGCCAGTTTAACGGCATGGATTCAAACGGGAAGATCGCGGTGGAAAAAGACGGCGGAAACGTGGTCGCGATTACCGCGGCTACGATTTCCAGCCGCGCCGTAGCTCTTCTTGTAGCCGAAGCCGCGAGGGCGGGCGGTGAATGGATTTCCAAAAATGGAGGCGCTCAATGAAAAGATTTGCGCAAATTTTTACAAACGGGCTGATTAACGAAAACCCGCTGTTAATTTTGATGATAGGTTTATGTTCCAGTCTCGCCGTTACAACGAGCGTCGCAAACGGGCTTGGAATGGGAATATCGATGACTTTTGTTCTTTTGATGTCGGAGATTGTGATAAGCCTGTTCAAGCGGTTTATACCGGACAGCGTCCGTATGCCTATTTTCATAATTGTTATAGCGGCTTTTACAACGATAATCGACTATGTTTTGCAGGCGTTTTCGCCGGAACTTTCCGCGGCTTTGGGCGTGTTTATACCCCTTATCGTAGTAAATTGCATCATTATGGGCAGGGTTGAGGCTTTCGCTTCCAAAAAGGAACAGTCGCTGTTGGATTGCGTGGCGGACGGGCTTGGCATGGGAATAGGTTACACTTGGGTTTTGGCGGCGATTTCCGCCGTAAGAGAAATCTTGGGAAACGGTTCGATTTTAGGCGTTGAGCTTTTCGGCGACAATTTTACGCCTATTTTGTTTTTCGCCTTGCCGCCCGGCGGTTTTTTGGTGTTCGCGTTTTTTATAAGTTTAGGGCTTTTTCTTAAAGCGCGTATGGCGCGCGGCCCTGTAGACCGCGACAAAATAGGAGGGTGCTGCTGATGGACTTGTTTTCTATTTTTATAAAGGCGCTTTTAAGCGACAACATAGTCCTTATGAGCTTTTTGGCGTTATGTCCTTTTATAGGAATGTCGCAGGATGAAGAAAAATCCATAGGCATGGGTCTTGCGGTAACTTTTGTAACCGTTCTCGCTACTTGCGTAACCTGGCCCATATACCATTTTGTACTGGAGCCTTTAAATCTGGTTTTTCTGGAAACTCTTGGATTCATTTTGATTGTGGCTTCTTTGGTTCAGTTGGTGGAATTTTTCCTAAAAAAGAGCGTCCCCGGTTTATATAAATCAATGGGCATCTATCTGGCTCTTATTACCACAAACTGCGCTATTTTGGCGGTGGCGTTGAATAATATTTCCCGTGATTACAACCTGGCGCAAAGCGTTGTTTACGCGCTTGGCGTGGCGTTAGGTTTTCTTTTGGCGTTGCTTTTAATGGCTGGAATAAGACGCCGCATACGAACAAGCCCGGTTCCTGGTTTTTTGCGCGGAGCTCCCATACTTTTTGTATCCGCCGCGCTTTTATCCACGGCTTTTATGGGTTTTTCGGGCTTGGTAAAGTAAGGAGAAGCAAATGAATATAGTTATAACTACGGCTATTTTTTCCGCTTGTTTGGCTTTTGTGCTTGGCGTTTTGCTTTGCATATTCCGCAAAATATTTCATGTGGAAACGGATGTGCTTGTGTCTCTTATTAGAGAAACCCTTCCCGGAGCCAACTGCGGCGCCTGCGGTTTCCCAGGATGCGACGGGTTTGCAACCGCCTGCGCCGGCCGCGAAGCGGACGCTTCTAAATGCACGGTTTCCAGCGCTGAACAAACCAAAAAACGGGCTGAGTTGGTAGGCGGAAACGCCGCGGCTTTTAAGCCTTTAATCGCGAAGCCGGCTTGCGCCGGATCCTGTGAAAAAGCGCCCGCTAAAGGGCTGTATACGGGCGCAAAATCCTGCCGCGCCGCTAAAATCGCCGCCGGCGGCGTAAAATTGTGCGCCTGGGGCTGTATAGGTTACGGCGATTGCGCCGAGGTTTGCAAATTCGGCGCTATCACGATGGGAACAGACGGTTTGCCGGTTATAAATGCGGCGTTGTGCAAAGGCTGTAAAATTTGCGCGACCGAATGCCCGCAAGGCGTTATACGCATGGTGGAATCGGATGCGGCGGGCGTGTTCGCGGTTTGTAGCAACCGCAACACGATAAAAGCGCAGGTAAAAAAAACTTGCAAAACCGGCTGTATAAAATGCGGTATATGCGTCAAAAAATGCCCAGCCTCCGCGCTCACCCTAAACAACGGCATACCGGAAACCGACTATTCCAAATGCACTTCCTGCGGCGTATGCGTAGAAGCCTGTCCGCAAAAAGTTCTTAGGCTTCTTCCCGCTTCCGCCTAAAAAAACTGGAAACAACAAGCCTTTCTTTTTGTAAAACACACGGAATACAGTAAAGAACGTCAACACCGCAGGGTTCGCCCTGCGGCTTTTGCGGCGCGTTTCGCCAAGCTTTATTTCTCTAATAAATACAGGTATTCTTTAACGTATATTTTTCTGCTATTTAAATTTCGACTACCTCTAAAAGTGTTGTATTTTATTTCCAGCGCTTCAACTTTTCCTATTTTCTTAAGCAAATTGAGCATTTGTTCCATGCTTATAAACCCTTCTGAATTAAAAGAAATCATTACATATTTTGATTTTATATTTTCAACTAAATCCGAAATGGACTTTAATGCGTGATTTTCTTTTATTTTCAGTTTTTTGTGTAAATTCTTTTGAGCTTTTCTAAAAAAAATATACATGACGCATAATATTTTAACGGGAAAAACGGAGCGTTGGAAAACGCGCTCCAATAAACTTTTTCTGTTATGCGTCATGTATATAAAGCCGCGCCAAAAGCGCGTTTGCGCGTTAATCCGGTAAAATCCCGCCGGTTACAGACAGGGTGATCACCCGCCAGGGAATCATTTTGCCTGAATTTTTTAACGAGGTGATTACGGCCTTTTCTATGCCTCCGCAACAGGGGACTTCCATTCTAACAACCGTAACAGACTTTATGTCATTCCGTCTGATAATTTCAGTTAGTTTTTCGCTGTAATCCACATCGTCAAGTTTTGGACACCCTATAAGGACGATTTTATTACGCATAAAATCGTTATGGAAATCGCCGTAAGCATACGCGCAACAGACGGCGGAAACCAGCAGGGCGGCGTTACGCAAATACGGGGCGTTTACCGGAACCAATTTTATCTGCACCGGCCATTGCGCAAGCAGGCTTTGCGCGGCGGCGGTATGCTCAACAATAGCGGGCTCATCCCGCCGTATCGTTTTGGCTTTACCGCCGGGGCATACTCCCAGCGCGGGTGTCCTTTCCGGTTTTTCATTCATCTTAACCGCCTCCTCGTTGTACTCTTTGGCGTCCCGTTCCTCAAAAGTAATCGCGCCCGCGGGGCAGACCGGCAGGCAATTGCCAAGACCGTCGCAATAGTCTTCCCGCAACAACCGCGCTTTCCCGTCAATTACGCCTATGGCGCCTTCGCGGCAGGCCTCGGCGCAGAGGCCGCAACCGTCGCATTTTTCCTCATCAATTCTGATTATTTTTCTAAGCATCCGTCCATCCTTTTAATAAAAGGTTTAACACCAGGCGGCTTCCACGACAAGCCGCGGGGTCTTAATCCCTTCGCCTTCTCTCTTAAGCTAGATCATACCCACGATCTCGCTCCTTTCGTCAAAAAAACTTCGCCGTTAAAAAACTTACGCAAGACCAAAACTTTTTCGAGGCGTCGTAAATTCCCCAGCCGTTTTGCCGCAAGCGCGGTTTTCGCCGGCTCCCGCAACGCGCTAAAAACAAAATATATTTTTCATTAAAAACCTCCATTGACAACCGTTAAATAAAATATATATTTATAAAAGAGTTAAACTGGTTGTTTTTACAACAAAAATAAAAAAATGAAGAATTTTACGCCCATATTGTCCGCCTGCCGCCTTTTTAACGGCGTAAAGGTTGCGGAAGTTGAAAAACTTCTTAATTGTTTTAACGCCCGCCCGCGAAAATTTGAGAAAGACGCTTATATATTTATGGAAAATGATGAAATATCTTCCATGGGAATTGTAATTTCGGGCGCGGTTCATTTGGTGCGGGATGATTTTTGGGGAAACAGAGCTATTATAGCCCGTATTACCGCCGGAGAAATTTTCGCCGAATCTTTTGCTTGCGGAAACATAGGCCGCCTACCTTTAAGCGCCATAGCCGTTGAAAAAACCGAAGCGCTTTTTATCAACGCCCAAAAAATAAGCGCCGTATGCGCTTCCGCCTGCCAATTCCATACGAAAATTTTAAATAATATGATTTTGGAGCTCGCTAAAAAAAATATCACGCTTATAAATAAAATTCAGCATATCACACAGCGCACTACCAGAGAAAAACTTATTTCATACTTGTCGTCGGAAGCGAATGTAAAAGGCGCTCCAGATTTCGACTTGCCGTTCAACCGCCAGGAATTGGCGGAATTCCTTTCTGTAGACCGAAGCGCCTTGTCCGCCGAGCTTGGACGCATGAAAAAAGCCGGTCTTCTAACATTCAGAAAGAATCATTTCAGCCTTTTTAAGAAATAACGCATAATATGATAAAAAATATAACTATAGAAATGAATTATTCGCATTATGCGACAATAATTTAAAACACTATGTGCTGTAACTAAAGAGATGGCTTTCAATGAAAACACGCGGGTTAAAATTCCCGCCATACTTCACCTCACGCGGTTAGGCTATCAATATGCCTCCCTGAAAGATGCTGTTTGGGAAAAAGAAACTAACATTTTTACGGATATTTTTGGGGAAAGCATACGGCGTATCAATTTCAATTATGGGTCGGAACGCTATGCTCCCCTGCTTCACAGAGAAAAGACGCGGCAGAATATCCGTTCTGGGAAGCGGCGGAAAAGCAGCCGCCGGTTTATGCAGTAAATCTGTTACAGGAAGATATATCACGTTTGCTCGATGAGCTAAAAGAGTTGCTGGATTACGAGGACTCAGGACGCGCGTTTTACAAACGGCTGACAAGCGCGAGCGGTATAAAATTAATCGACTTCGACAACTTTAATAACAACAGTTTTCATGTCTGTACTGAACTGACCTGCAAGAATGGTGAAGACGAATTCCGGCCCGATATTACCATATTGATTAACGGCATTCCGCTTGTGTTTATGGAAGTCAAGAAGCCAAACAACACCGAGGGGATTTTAGCGGAGATTTTAATGTTAAACATTATAGCGGCGAATTCAATGCTTATCAACGCACGTATGTAATTCAGCCAGCTAATCCCTTATACTATTCTGCAATGTATATAGCCTCAAATGATGTTGTTGATATTTTGAGAAAAGGCTCGTATGGTTCAATAGTAAAATTTATTACTTTAGGCGATGTTCAAAATATAAAATTATTGGTTTCGGATAATCCAATAATCTATATGCAACTTAATAAAATTTATAAAGAAATAGAGCTGCTTGAAAAAGAAAATGAACATCTCGCCGCTCTCCGCGATTTTCTCCTCCCGCTTCTGATGAACGGGCAGGTTACGGTTGCGGCGAATGAATCGCATTGAGGAGAATCGTTATGTGGAACGACATTGAGACAACCCAAGACTTTCTGAATTTCTCAGTCATTGCAGACACGATGGCCGAACTAATAATTGAAGCAAACGGACAGCCCATTTCTATCGGAGTGTCCGGGAATTGGGGCGCCGGAAAGTCATCTATGGTTAAGATGATTGGGAAATCGTTAAAGAAGAGAGACGAGGCAAAAAAGGATTCGGAAAAAGACTATGTGTTTCTTGAATTCAATGCGTGGTTATATCAGGGTTACGATGATGCAAAAACTGCGCTCTTACAGGCCGTGACCGATAAACTTCTTGAAGAATCGAAGAAGCGGGAACCCACAAAGAATTTTGCGGAAAAAGTAAAGGATTTCAGCAAACGTGTTAATTGGTTGCAAATCGCCAAGCTGTTAATTCCACTTTCAATCGGACTGTTGCCGGGCGGCGTGGCGGTTGGCGGGATAGCCTCTTTGTTTGGAGCGGTATCAGGCGTATTGAGCAATTCCGACCGTAAGAAAAATGCCGAGAATAGCGAGGAACTCAATAAAGCTCTCGAATCTTTATCCCCCGAAATAAATGAAATGCTCAAAGACAGCGTGTCAAAATCCATTCCGCAGCAGATAGAGAAGTTGCGCAAGGATTTTGAAGGATTGCTTTCAGATATGAATATCACATTGGTGGTATTAGTGGACGATTTAGACAGGTGTCTGCCTTCCACTGCTATTTCAACGCTTGAGGCAATGCGCCTGTTATTATTTGTAAATCGTACCGCATTCATTATTGCCGCCGATGAGCAGATGATTCGCAGCAGCGTCAAAGCCCATTTCTCCAATATAGAGATGAGCGATGGACTTGTTACGAGCTATTTTGATAAGCTCATACAAATACCGTTATCTGTTCCTCATTTGGGTATTGCCGAAGTCAAGATTTACATGGTTTCGCTATTTGCTGAACTGGCGGCGCGGAAAAGAGAAATTTCTGATGATGATCTGAACAAGGCGAAAACTGAGTTGCAAACACTATTGCGGGATGCTTGGCAGGGGGGAATCCAAAAAGCAAAACTCGAAGCAGTCTTTGACGAGAATAGTATAAAAATAATGCGTAGCCATATTGAGATTTCCGAGCAGCTCGCAGGTATTCTGGTGACCGCCGATGGTATCAATGGCAACCCACGGCTCATCAAACGTTTTCTTAACGCGATTATGATTCGGGATAAAGTGGCGAAGCTAAATGGCATGACGGTGGATTTCAGCAGTCTTGTGAAAATGATGCTGTTTGAGCGTTGCGTAGCGGCGAGTAATTTTGAGTATTTGGTAAAAAGCGTAGCGGAATCCGACAATGGTAAGTCTTCATTTCTCAAAGAAATTGAAGCCGCGATTGCAGAAGGAAAAGAACCAGAACTTTCTGATGATAGCTGGAAGTCAAAGTTCATCACAGAATGGCTGAAAATAGAACCCAAGTTGGGCGATACGGATTTGCGTCCGCTATTGTACCTTAGTCGTGATAAATCGCTTGCGCTCGCCGCCTATGATGAGCTTTCAAAGGAAGCCCTTGAAGTGTTGTCCGCCTTCGAACAAGTAGACAGATCAATAATCATGGAAATCGTAAACAGCATAAAAAACTTAGGCGAAACCGAAGCAGAAAAAGTCCTAAGCCGTGTAGCTCGTTCTGGAAGCACGAATCAGTGGGAAACCAAAACGCTTGTGGCGGCGCTACATATTACAGAAAGTTATGCGCAATTGTATTTTGAAATTTTCTGTAAAACAATTAAAAAACTTGACAAAAAAATAAAAAGATTATAGGATTGTTTTGAATGGGGTAATACCCCCTTGACAAAGGAGAATTTTATGTTTATGTATATAATTGAACAGGGAACAGGGAACAGGGAACAGGGAACAGGGAACAGGGAACCTTTTACTACTAGAAATTTATATATAGATTTATTAAGAATAGCCGCAACTTTTGGAGTAATTATACTTCATACATCCGCTTCAAATTGGTATAGTACACCAGTAAAGTCATTTAATTGGCAAATGATGAATTTATATGACAGTTTGGTTAGATGGACCGTACCAGTATTTGTAATGATAAGCGGGATGCTCCATTTACAGTCTTATAATATTAAAGATAACTTTTGTGAAGAAAAATATAAAATTTGTCAAAAAATATTAAGAATTATTTGTGCCATAATTTTCTGGACAATAATTTACAATATGTTTTTCCCGTTAGTGAAATATTTATTTAAGGATAGAAATTTAATAATTCTGCTTGGAGTTATAAAATCATTACCTGGGAAAATAATATTTGGTCCAGGTTGGTATCATTTGTGGTATTTATATATGATAATGGGACTTTATTTAATTACACCAATTATTATTCGTTTTATCAATAATGCTCAAGAAGAGCATATAAAATATGCATTAATATTGTTTTTTGTATTTGGCACTTGCATTCAATTATACAATACTGTAAATATAATTTTTGACAATATTATTGCATGGCTTCCAACATCGGATTTATATTTTCCATTTCCTGAAATTACCGGATATACAGGTTATTATATTGCGGGATATTATTTTTCAAAATATGATACGGAAAGACGCAATAAAATATTATTATATATTTTTGCAATATTATCAATGTTATTTACAATACTGGGGTGTTCTCTATGGTCAATTTATAAAAATGAACCCCGCGGAGATTTTTGTGGGAATAATTTACCAAATACGATGTTTATTGCCTTTGCATTATTTGTATTGTTAAAAAATATTTCCTCGGCAAAATTTTTTGAAAAATATAAAAGGATAATAATATTTGTAAGTGAACATACATTTGGCATTTATTTGGTTCATGATTTATTACTTCAAATAATCGGAAGAATCGGGTTAAATAGTCTTACATTTAATCCGATGTTATCAATACCAGTAATTGCAATTATAGATTTTAGTATTGGTTTATTTATAACTATTATTATTAAAAAAATACCATTTCTAAAAAAATATGTGGTATAAGAACAAAATACAACTACGCATAACAGGATTGTTTACGCTCCGGGCCTTCGGCCCTCCGGGCTCCGCAACGGCTAGGTCATTCCGCTGCGCTTCATTCCCACGCCGTTGCTCCGCCACAGTTTGCCAGCCCTGGAAATGCTACGCATTTCCTTTTCCGGGCTGTCAAACCGTCGTAAACAGCCGGAACGTTATCCCAACCTGGGTAGCGTTTTAGCTGGTTATTTGAATAGTATTCCGGCAAAAACAAGAAAGCCCGCGTTTATACCGCACTTGCGGGACAAGGTTTGGGCAACCGATATGCTCGCTAATTGGGAGCGGGACACTGACACGCCAAATACAGTTGTCAACGCAATCAGGAGAGCGAAGGAGAAATAGCATGGGGACATCCGCTTCAGGCAAGGGGCCTAAATCAGGGGTATCATTTGACCCTTCGTGGTTGGATGATATTGACGTGCCGAACAGTCCGTCTGACTCTCAATCAGATGACCAACAAACGCAGACGCCTGCGACGGAACCTGCAGTAGCTCCTCCCGCCCGCTTTGGAAGCGCAAGGCGTAATATGAGCGGCTACGCGCGTTCCGGCGACAGGGATTCCTTGCGGCGGGCTTTGGGACACTATTCAAAAACAGGCATGGGTGGGGCAAGCAGAGTTGCAACTCGAATGCGGCCATCCACAAGAGTGGCCGCAGGATTGTTTTCGGCCCTTAATTCATTGAGGGACGGAAGGAATCAAACGCTCTCAAATGTTATTTCAAAGCTGAAAGATAGTAAAGCGGACGCGTATTCAATTATTGACGCTATTGTTGGTTACGTTTGTCCTGATGGTGGCAGTCTGGATGAGACGTCAAGCAGGGATTCCGTTTCATCAGCTTTAAGTGATCTGTTCCAGAAGAACCCCGATATTGACATCACAAAATTAAGTGATGATAACATCTGGTCTTTAGTTTCTTCATTTCTTGGATACGAGGCTTTTAGTCGCGTCCAACTTGACATAGGACAAGCCTTTGAGAATATTGATTCTCTGAGCAGCCGCATTACTCTATTAAACGATATGCGTGAATACCTTGAATCTGAAGTTGCTTCCCAACTAAACACGCTGCGCAAAGAAAGTTCCCAAAAGTCTCCGGCGGATTTACAAGGTGTTTTGCGCACAGCTATTGAAAGAACCTTTATGGTGTTCGAGGTGTCGGTATGACGAAAATTAAATGCTTCACTCATAATGCTATACCTGCTTGTTTTGATGAAGATACTCAATATTATGAGTTGTTTTCTAATACAGAGAATCGGGCTTCCCCTATCGGATTGCCATTTCCGTCTGAATTCCGGCGCTTTGGTATTGTTCCCACCATCCCGGCTTTGGATTTCTTGGCATTTGCCCTGTCAGTTGTCACATCTGACAAATCTGTTTCGCGAGCAGCAACTGCGGATGGCTGGACGCGCATGATTGAGCTGACTGTTTCATTGCATGAAGCTGACGCGTGGACTGCTCAAAAGAATAAACTTGAAAAGTTGCTACGGTATCTTACGGGTGATTTTTGGACATTGAGTTTCTTGCCTGTCGATTCGCCTTTGATAGAATTACGGCATAAGGGAGTCCCGCAGAACAACGATAGCATTTGCTTGTTGTCGGGGGGTGTTGACAGTTTGGTCGGTGCTATTGATTTAGTATCAGAGGGCATTTCACCTTTGTTTGTATCGCAAATAGTGAGAGGTGACGCGTTGCGCCAAAAGCAATTTGCAGACGCTCTTGGAACATCAAATCAGTTCCAATGGAGTATTGGAAAGTTGCCACGGATAGAAGGCTCCACAAGAGCGCGTTCAATAATGTTCTTTGCGCTTGCCGCAGTGTCCGCCTGTATGCTACATGAACGCAAAGAGCGTGTAAAAATCGTTGTTCCTGAAAATGGGTTTATCAGTCTGAATACTCCTTTGGATAATAATAGAATTGGTAGTTTAAGCACAAAGACAACTCATCCGATATACATGACAATGTTGCAAGAAATCTGGGATGTCCTCGGCATAAATGCCGAGCTTGCTCTTCCGTACAAGCACAAAACCAAAGGTGAAGTTCTGAAAGAGTGCAGAAACCAGACCTTGCTCAAACAACTTGTTTTTAATTCTAACAGTTGCGGTAAATACCAACGGCACAAGCTTCAACAATGTGGCGTATGTGTGCCCTGTTTAGTAAGGAGAGCCGCTTTTCTCGAAGCAGGGTTGCGTGATAATACCGTCGAAGGTTATGTATATGAGAATCTCAAATACTCCGATTCCCATGACTTGGCTGCCGTTGCTATAGCTGTCAAGCAAGTTGGATTGCAAGGAGTAGAGAGATTTGTAAAAAGCAGTCTATCGTTCGCAAATGGAGATGAACGCAAGGAACTACTGAATGTGGTTTCAAAGGGCATGGCGGAATTAAGTAATTTATTAAGGAACTACAAGGTACTATGATAGATTTTCATTGTCACCTTGATTTATATAGAGACCCAATCGCCTTGCTTTCGGAGGTCAGTCGTCGCTGTGAATTTGTTCTCGCTGTGACGACAAGCCCAAGAGCGTGGGTGAAAACGTCAAAAGTATTCCAGGATATTGCTTGTGTGGCAACTGCTATTGGGTTTCACCCAGAGATTTTGCAGGAAAGAATTGCCGAGCGAGACGCCTTGATTGCTGGTATAAGTCAAACGCCTTTTATTGGCGAGGTCGGAATTGACGGCTCGCCACGGTATGCCAATTCAATAAAAATGCAAGAAGAAGTGTTTTGTGACGTAATTCAAGAATCTGAGCGTTGCGGAGGCCGCATATTGAGTATACATTCCCGCAATGCCGCAACCAAAGTCCTTGATATTCTTGAAAAATACTCTGTAAAGAACATACCCGTGTTGCATTGGTTCTCAGGTTCTTCTAACGAGCTTGACAGAGCTATTGGACTTGGAACCTGGTTTAGTGTCAATCCGATAATGGCATCTGCTAATAAGGGTGCCTCTTTAATTGCAAAAATACCTCTGTCAAAATTATTACCTGAAACCGACGCGCCGTTCGCTCAAAACAAAGGTGTTCCATATATGCCGTGGGACACTTCAATAGTTATTAGGCAGTTCGCAAATATTTTCAATATAAGTGTCGCTGATGTAGAGTTGGAAATGAAAAAGAACCTAAAATATCTGCTCGAAACTTATAGAGATGAATAAATAACATATATTGGGAGGACGCAATTAATCGCGCCGCAGCGGGACCGTATGACGGGCAAGCGTTAAATGCGATTGAAAGCCAACTGAAAAAAAATCAGTGGTTCAAATGGCAGAAAATAGCAGGTGAAAGCCGCGCCTACAGCCGGTTGCCGAAAGCAGACGCATACAGGAAATATATTGACGCGAATCTTAACGAACAGCAAAAAGCGTTATAGACAAATTGATAAGGCTGTTTAAAACAGCCCGTACCATTCAATGCGAAATCGTAGCCACGCTCTACGGAGCGTGGCTACGATTTTTTAATTGATGGCACACAACCGAGTGATGAGCAAATCGTCAATAGACTTGTTCGCTCGCCCCAGTTAAATACATAATTCAAAGTTAATAATAGCACAAATAATAGTCATTATTAACAAGTGTCTTTTGCAGTGATTCCGGTAAGGGCGTGACATACTCTTGAACGTTTTTATCTTGGCGTTTATATCTTCAATAGAGTTGTTCGGAAACTTCAGTTTCAGCCAAGCTGAATCAAGCCTAGGCTTGGTTCAGTCAACTTCCGCTTAAAAACGCAAAATGCGTAGCATTTTGCAAGACTTGGGCGACAACCAACCGGGTTGGCGAACAAGTCCATTCTCGTCCATGTATGCTTTTTTCACTATCGTATCGTCAAATATCAGACAACCTTCCACGTTCTCATATTGACGTATCAGCTTCTTTGTCTTCAGCCACAAAAGTTTTCCGTTCAGTTCTTCCCTCGCAAGAAACCGGGTGATTTGATCATGGCTGATCGCCCCGTCCACTAGTTCCGACAATCCGTCCGCCGTTGTTTTCCTGCTACTTATCAACAGATAGTCACTGTATAAATCAAGTATATCCCCGCCCATGCTTCCATACTATTCTTTCAGCATTTTATGTCAAGCCCGCGTAACATGAGTAAATAATACCGCTTTGGCATCCGCCGCCACTTCTCTCTTTCCCATGCCTTGATTATATCTTCTTGCCGATTAGCGAACAAGTCTATTGAAGTTCTTACAAATTGGCATGAAAGCAAAGAGCGCATCGACCGTAACCGCTGGCTTGCTGTGCTTGGCTGGATGCGGAAAAAAAACATTGTGCCGTCAAGCTACGGTGTATCCACAAAGAATGTTAAAGAGACGAATAAGGAGTATAAGGAATGAATGCACATGCTTTGGCAAAGTTAATTGAAAAACTGTTGACCGAACGTCTTGGCAATAATTTGAAAATATATTTTTCACGTTGGGCTTCATCAAAGTATATTTCCCATCTCTCGCAGTTATTGAACGATTTACAACAGGAAATCATCACAACAGTTCTCCCGTCATTGCGGTATTTGTTAGGTGACAATATTGTAGCATATAATCCCATCGGCGTAGAGTATATGGAAATCGAAAAATTAAGCAAATCTGATATTCTACAAATACCACCGTGTATTGAAAGTATTGCTGATGATACAATATTCAAGGACATGACCACATTAAAAACGGACAAAATAGACTTTTACTGTATCAAAATTTTTTATGAAACTCAAAAAATATATCTGTTTCGCCAATTCCATAAACTGAAGAAACTCCGTAAAGAGCTACTCGCTCAAATTGTCAACAATGAACTGAAAGCAATGGATGGCGACTTTTTAGGAATTGGGGAAATGTTCGATTTTGTGGGTCAAGTTTAGCCCCATGATGCGCGGGCTTTCGCCCCATATGCGTTTACTTAACAATGCCTTAAAACATGATAAGTTCTCGATATGAGAGGGGAGAAGACAAGTTTTGAACAATTACTGTCGGTAATGCCCGATGGGTGGGAAGCCAAGGCGAAAGAGCTTGGGGCATTGGCACGGGGGCGGGAAATTAAAAACGCCCTTGATCTGCTCCGCCTTGTGTTCTTGTACCTGACCGAAGGGAAATCCTTTAGCGGGACGGCGGCATTGTTAGAGTTTTCCGGTATTTGCGCAATAAGCAAGAAGGCGGTGTTCGCCCGGTTTCAGAAATGCGGGGAATGGCTGAGGCGGCTGTGCGAAAGGATATACCGGAACAACGAAGCGATAATCGAGCCGACTGAGTGGCTTGGGGAGCGGAAGGTATATATGGTAGACGCCAGCGACGAACCGGTACACGGGAGCGACAAGGCGGATTACTGGTTGCGTTACGCGATAGGGCTGTTTGACCTGGGGATGAAGGAAATGGCGCTGACCGGGACGGGGCTGGGAGAGAAAGGACATAGTGATGGGGGGCCGTGCGTACTGCGGCAAACAGGGGATGGAGCGCCTGTTGGGAAGGGGGCGGTTTTGTGTTTCGGTTTGGGACGAAGATGTTTGATGTATATAACCGGCAGCAGGGCGGGAGGGTGAACGTGCCGGGGTGTTTTAAGGGGTTGCAATCGGGAGGGGTTGGAGAAAAGACGCTGTATTACGAATGGGAGGGGGAGTGCAAACCGCTGCGGTTCTGCGTGTTACGGAAAACGAAAGAAGCGGAGGAGAAAGGCCTTGAAACCCTGCGGAAAACCCGGATGAGGAAACACGGGGACAAAGAGCTGAGCAGGGCGCAAATAGCATA
>JAITER010000060.1 GCA_031281945.1 Spirochaetaceae bacterium
TATATTTGGCTGGACGTCTGGGTGCTTTACAAAACCATAGGGGTTGTTATGGGCGGAAAAGGCGCCTATTAAAACGCGCCTGGCCCTCCGCAATCCCCCCCCCCCCCCATCATTTTTATCTCTTAAAGCGGCTTTTTAAGGCAGCGTCTGTATGAATTTTGAGACGCGCTCCACGGCGGCGGCGCTTAACCTGGGGTGCATGGGTAAAAGTATGGCGCGCATGGACAGGGAGGAGCTTTGCGGCAAAGAGCCTTCCGGAGCTTCCTGCGGCGGCGGGGCGAAAGCCGTTTCAATTTCAATTTCTTTGCGTTTAGCGTAAGCGCAGACGTCTTTTAGCCCGCTTTCCAGCACAAGAGGGAAGGCGTAGTTGTTATATGTAAATCCGTCTGGAATCACGAACATTTTATGCCGTGTTTTTAGGGCGGCTTGGGTGTAAACGGCGGCTATTTCGGCGCGTTTTTCAAAGTTTTTAACCGATTCTTTTATTTGAACGGAGGCCATAGCCGCGTTCATGTCTACAAGGCGGCATTCCGGCGGCAAATCTGAAAAATTGCGCAGAACGGCGGAATGGCGTTTTTCCATGGAAAAAAGAAGGGCGCCTCCCGCGGCTGTAAGCGCGTCTCTTTCTTCCAGGCCCAAAATTGTAAAAACGCCGTAAGTTCCCGCGAGTTTTTCCGCGAATTTGGAGCCGAAAGCGCAAGAAACGTCTTCGATTACAGGAAGGCCGAGTTCAACAATGGGTTTCATATCAGGCAGAAACCCCAGCGAGCCCGTTATTATAACGGCTTTTACCAAAGATTTTTCTTCTAAGTTTTCCATAGCCCGCAGTATGGTTTGCTCGCTTACGCACGGCGAAGCGGGCGAGGAATCGCAAAAAAGCGGTGAAAACCCGAGCGCTTGCAGGACGTTCATATAATATTTCGGGCAAAATGCGGGGACGGCTACTTTTGATTGGGGCGGCAAAGAAAGCGCTTTAAGGGCTATGTACAAAGCTATAGCCGGAGAGCGCAAAGAAAGCGCGTAATCAAAGTTTAGGCGTTCTTTCGCTAAAAGCATGAATCTTTCCGCTTGCTCGCCGGGGCCTATTTTTTCGTCCACCATTACGGTGAGAACGGCGTCCATTTCTTTGCGTTTTATTCCGGGTGAATAAAGTTCGATTTTCATAGATTACCTAATAGAGTTGTTCAGAAACTTCAGTTTCCGCAATCTGAATCAAGCCTAGGCTTGATTACCAAGCTTAAGGCTTGATTGCCAAGACCTAAGCTTGATTGCCAAGCTTTAAGGCCTGGCTAAGCCAACAACCGCTAAAAACAGCGAAAAGCGCCGCGTTTTGCAAGCTTGGAGCCGGCGGGTTGTTGAAATAAGCCCAATTTAAAAACAGTTTTTTAAGGCGGGTTTGGCGCTTTTTCCGCATTGTTTTTATTAAACGGCAGTTGTTTTGATGCGTTAAACTCGCGGGCTTCCGGCGTTTAGTCCCTAGGGGAATTGAACCCCTCTTTAAAGATTGAGAATCTTTTGTCCTAACCGATAGACGAAGGGACCGGAATACGAAAGGCAATATACAACGCATAAAGCCGCCTGGTCAAGACGACCGGCTTTAATTTTTACGGCGCGTTTAAAAACATAGCGCGGCCAATTTTAAAAATAGCGCGCGTTTTACCGGGGCGGGCGGAAAGGCGGCAAAAACTATTGCCCAAAATTATGATTTTTGCTAATTTCACATTAGCCGCTTGCGCGTTTTACGTTAACATTTTAATGTTGCGAGCAAATGCGGCCGCCGCATTGTTTTGCGGTAAAATAAAATAAAGTGTTGCCGCGTCTCGAACACAAAATTAGAACGCACACGCCTTGCACCTGTATTACGTTTTTAATCAAATAAAATGCGCGCTAATCGGGTCGTTGGGGAGCGGTATAGAGGAGAACAAAAATGGCAAAGCAGTTGTTGTTCAACGAAGAAGCCCGGCACAAACTTTTGTCCGGAGTTGAGCAGATTTCCAAGGCCGTAAAGGTGACTTTAGGGCCTAAAGGACGCAACGTCCTTTTAGACAAGAAATTCGGCGCGCCGACAGTTACCAAAGACGGCGTTTCTGTAGCTAAAGAAATCGAATTGGCCGACCCCTACGAAAATATGGGCGCTCAACTACTTAAAGAAGTCGCCACAAAAACGAACGACGTCGCCGGCGATGGAACTACAACAGCGACGGTTTTGGCTTATTCATTGGTAAAAAAAGGTTTGGAAGCGGTCGCCGCCGGCATGACGCCCATAGAGCTTAAACGCGGCATAGACAAAGCGGTGGAAATCTCCGTTGCGGAAATCAAGAAAAATTCCAAAATAATAAACGGCAAAGAAGAAATTTCCAACGTAGCGACAATATCAGCGAATAACGACGTCGAAATTGGTAAAACAATAGCGGACGCCATGGAAAAAGTCGGGAAAGACGGGGTTATCACCGTAGAAGAATCCAAAACCATGGACACTTCGATTGATTTTGTGGAAGGAATGCAGTTTGACAGGGGCTATATTTCCGCCTATTTTGTAACCGATCGCGATACAATGACTTCATCGTATGACGACGCTTATATTCTTATTCACGATAAAAAAATATCTTCCATGAAAGACATGCTTCCTTTGCTGGAAAAAGTAGCCCAAAGCGGCAAACCTTTGCTCATTATCGCGGAAGACGTAGACGGCGAAGCCCTTTCAACGCTCGTGCTAAACAGTTTGCGCGGCACCCTGCGCACCTGCGCGGTTAAGGCGCCCGGCTTCGGCGACAGGCGAAAAGCCATGCTGGAAGATATAGCGATTCTTACAGGCGGCCAGGTTATTACGGAAGAGCTTGGATTAAAGCTTGAAAACACCGGAATAGAACAGCTTGGACGGGCTAAAACAGTAAAAGTTGATAAAGACAACACAACCATAATCAACGGCGCCGGTAAAGAAAAAGAGATTAAAGACCGCATAGCGCAAATTAAAAAGCAAATTGAAGACACAACTTCCGATTACGACCGCGAGAAGCTTCAGGAACGGCTGGCTAAACTCGCCGGCGGAGTGGCCGTGATCAATGTCGGGGCGGCCACCGAAGTCGAGCTAAAAGAAAAGAAGCACAGGGTGGAAGACGCGCTTTCGGCCACCAGAGCGGCTATTGAAGAAGGTATAGTTCCCGGAGGCGGCATAGCCCTTATTCAGGCTATACCGGCGCTTGAAAAAGCGGATGTAAAGGGCCTTACCGAACACGAAAAAGTGGGCTTTAAAATCGTGGAACGCGCTCTGGAAGAACCTATACGTCAAATAGCTGAAAACGCCGGCGTTGACGCGGGCATAATAGCTTACAAGGCCAAGAACGAAAAACCCGGAGTGGGTTACGACGCGGCCAAGGATCAATGGGTGGATATGGTTAAGGCCGGCATTATAGATCCGGCGAAAGTAAGCCGCTCCGCGCTTCAAAACGCGGCTTCCGTAGCCAGTCTTTTGCTTACAACCGAATGCGCCATAACAGACCTTCCTGAGAAAAAAGAAGCCCCGGCTATGCCCGGCGGCGGCATGGGCGGAATGGGAGGCATGGACTACTAAACCGCGCCTTTTCTGTTTTTATGCGAAGCCCCCGTTTTACAAAAAGCGGGGGCTTTTTTATTAAATGAGGGCGTTTGTTTTATCTTTTTCAAGTTTTAATCCGCGATGTTTTTTATTCGGACTGCCGCGTGTTGTATTTTAAAAAAATCCGGCCGTCAATTTTTTAATTTTCCGCTCTTTTTCCCGCAAGCGTTTTAGTTTACAATATGTTCATGGATAGAATTGCTGAAATTAAACGGGTTACAAAAGAAACTGAAATTTTTTTAAAACTAAATTTGGACGGAAAAGGCGAATCGGCTATAAATTTTCCGGTGGGTTTTATGCGCCACATGATGGAGTCTTTCGCCAAACACGGCCTTTTTAACATAGAAATTAAAGCCAAAGGCGACCTGGATGTAGACCAGCATCATATTGTGGAAGATTTAGGCATTGTTTTGGGAAGCGCGTTTGAACGCGCCCTGGGCGATAAATCCGGCATAAAACGCGCCGCCTCCTGCCTTTACCCAATGGACGAGACGCTGGCGCGCGCCGCCGTAGACCTTTGCGGCAGGCCTTTCCTTGTGCTGGAAGCGCCCGGTTTAGACGGCCATCCTTTCGTCTCGGCGGAGCCGGATGGAAAAACCGCGTCCTTCCAGCCTGATACAATCTACGATTTTTGGCAGGGTTTTGCTTCGTCATGTTCCTGCGCCCTGCATTTGGACGTGTTGCGCGGCAGAAGCCGCCACCATAAAATAGAGGCCCTGTTTAAAGCCGCCGCCATAGCCTTAAAAGAGGCCTGCGAAATAAACCCGCGCGCCCCTTCCGCCGTCCCTTCCACCAAAGGAAGCCTTGCGGAAAGCGGAATAATGATTTGCTAAAACCGGCGGTTTTTTTCCCATTCCCAGGCGGTTTCTATAATTTCGCGTATGTCCGTGTAACGCGGGTTAAACCCCAGCGTTTCGCGGGAAAGCGCGGAGGAAGCCGTTAAAACGGAGGGGTCTCCCGGCCTTCTTGGAGCCGTTAAAACGTGCGCCTTTTTGCCGGTTACTTCCTCGCAGGCTTTTATTATTTCTTTTACGGAAAAGCCGCGCCCGCAGCCCATGTTTACGCACATACTCGGAGAACCGGCGTTTAAAGCCTCCACAGCCGCGTTATGCGCGAACGCCAGGTCGCATACGTGTATATAGTCGCGTATGCAAGTGCCGTCTTTTGTATCGTAGTCGTCTCCAAAAATTTGGATGTTTTGTTTTTCTCCTGTAAATGTTTTTAAAATAAGCGGGATAAGATGAGTTTCCACCCTGTGGCTTTCGCCTATATCGCCGTCAGGATGCGCTCCAGCCGCGTTAAAATAGCGCAAGGCCATGTAATTAAGCCCGTAAGCGGCGTTATAGTCCGCTAAAATGCGCTCCACCATAAATTTTGTGGCTCCGTATGGATTTATTGGATTTTGCGGGTGTTTTTCATCTATGGGAATGTAAACGGGGTTTCCGTAAGTTGCGCACGAAGAAGAAAAAACAATTTTTTTTACGTTATGCGCAATCATAGCCGAAAGCAGCGTCAATGCGGCGGCTACATTGTTTTGATAGTATTTTTGCGGATTTAAAACAGATTCTCCCACATAGGCGAAAGCCGCGAAATGAATCACCGCGTTTACATCATTTTGCGTAAAAACCTCTTCTAAAGCCTTTGCGTCGTTTATATTTGCTTTTATAAAAGGAACGCCGCAAACGGCCTCCCTGCGGCCCTCCGAAAGATCGTCCAAAACGATTACGTTTTTACCGGCGTTCCGTAAAAACCGCACCGTGTGCGAACCTATATAACCGGCTCCGCCGGCCACCAAAATCGCGTTTTTAAGGCCCATAAGCCCTCCTTAATTTATAGTGAAATAAACTTATAATATATCCAGAATCACAGGCCGCAAAAATCCGGCTGGTGAAGCTTCATTTTATTAAGTTTCGCTCCTGTTTAACAAGCGCGAAACTTTTACAGGATGCGGCGGCGCGAGACGCCCGCTTTGCGCTCGTGAAGGCGGCCCGTTTTTCGCCGGATATAGAGCCGCGCCGCTGGAGTTTGGAGGCGCGCTAACGTTTATTAAGGGTTTTGCGGCGTAAAAGCCTTAACATGGCCTATAACTCTTGAACAAGAGCCTTTTGAAGCGTAAAATAAAGAAATATCGAAACTAAAATTTTTATGTCCCGCTCAAACATCCGTAATTTTATGAAAACCGGCTTTTTGTTTCTAATTTATTTTTACGCCATGTTTTTCGCGCCGTTATTGCCGGCGCAAGACGGGGGCCGCGTTTTGCTTTCCATTTTTCCAGATATTCCGCAAAAAGCGTTTCAGCAGATACAAGAAAACGGGATTTATATAAATGAGGTTCAGGGCGATGAATTTTTAATAAAGCCGGCGGAGCATTCCGGCCTGCCGGACGTCGCTCCTAAAAAAGAAAATGAAAACTATTTTAAACACAAAATAGAAACTCTTATTTTTATAAAAGAGGCTAAAAACAGGAAGTTGATAGACGTTTATAACTCGTTAAACGACATAAAAACATTAAAAGGGCGGCTTTATTATTCTTTTACCAGAAAAAAAGAAACGGCGCTTTTTTTGGAAGCCTATAGAATGACAAGCGAAAAAAATCACGCGGCGCTTTTGGACGAACCGCCCTATACCGAAATTCCGGCTTTTCAAACGCGGTATTTTAACTTGCGCGACGTTAATTTCGGCCAATGTTATTACAGGGCGCAAGTTTTAAAATACGGAAAAGGCCTTCAATTCACTCTTACAAATTTTAAAGCTATTTCTTTTTTATTTATTCCAATCATAAAAGAAGAAGATTTGTTTATAAATTATTACATTGAGCCTCTTGCGGACGGCGTGCTTCTGTATGGAATAATCGCCGCGCAAGCCCCGAATTTTATAGAAAATCATATAGATTTAAAGTCTTCCGTTATAAAGCGCGTGGAGCTTATAAACGGCTGGATTATAGACGGATTAAAAGGCGGTTCATGATAAACAAAAAAGGCGTATACGCTTATTTAAAGACCCTTTCCAAAGAAAAACCATTGGATCCCAAAGACGACGACTGGCTTGAGCGGGTGGCCGCATACAACGCGAAAGAAGGTGCGCCCAAGCAGGACGCCCCTTCCGCGCCCGCGCCCGGCTCTTATTTGAAAAAGACGGGCGTTGTAAACGATTCTGTAAAAGCCGCCGGCGCGAAAGAAGCTTTTTTGGATTTTATAAAGACGCCGGTAAAAATAAAAAAGGAAGCGGCGGATTTAGGCAAAGAAACGGCGGCGCCGAGCGAAGATTCAAAATACAGAAAAGTCGCCAAGTTTTTAATTTTGATAGGCGCGGAACAGGCTTCCGCGGTTCTAGCCAACCTGGACGCGGAGCAGGTTGAGCTTGTGTCGCGGGAAATCGCCTCCATACGCGGTATAACAAGCGAGGAAGCGGCGTCCATTTTTAAGGAGTTCCAGGAGCTTTTCGCCTCCAGTTTTGGTTTTGGCGGAGTGGCGAAAGGCGGGGTGGAGGAGGCGCGCCGGCTTTTGTACGCGGCTTTTGGGCCGGAAAAAGGCGAAAAACTGCTTAAAAACGCCGTTCCTGGGGCGAGTGAAAGCTCTTTTAGTTTTTTGGAAGATATTTCCGGCGAACAGATAGCCATGCTTTTGCGGGATGAAACTCCGGCGGCGGCGGCGTTAGTTTTAGCCCGCGTAAACCCCAAAGTCGCGGCTCAGGCCCTAATTCACACGGAAAGCGCCTGGAGGCTTGAGGTGGTGCGGCGTATAGGGCGCTTGGGCAAGGCGTCTCCGGAGGTGCTGGAAAAGACGGCTGAGGCGTTGCGCAAAAAAATGCGGCGCATGGGGAACAACTCAACCAGCAACGTGGACGGAATGGGCGCTTTGGCTTCCATACTAAAACAAAGCGACGTCTCATTCGGCGACAGAATTTTAGGCGATCTGGCGAAAGAGAACCCAATCCTAAGCCGCGAGCTAAAAGAAAGGCTTTACACGATGGATGACGTCGTTAAATCCGACAACAAATCGTTGCGTATAAAACTGCACGAAATGAGCGTTAAAGAGATAGCCTTCCTTGTAAAAGGAAGAAAGGAGGATTTTGTTGAAAAAATACTTTCCAACATATCGTCCAACAGAAAAATCGAAACGCTCGAAGAACTGGAAATTATGGGGCCGGTTTCAAAAAAAGATTTGGACGCCTCGATAAAAAACTTTATGAAGTGGTTCCGCGAGGGAAGAGAAAGCGGCTCCATACTTATGGAAGACGACGACCTGGTTAAATAGCCGGCGCCGCGCCATCCAGACGCCGCGGCGCGAATTGCGCGGGTTTTACAGATGTGTTTGAATTTTACGCCGCGCAAAAAAGAAGCGCTTATGACAGTGCGCCGGCCCGTTTTTTACCGCTCTTGCGGGTTCATGATTACGCTCACCCCTTCGCAGGCGAGAAGGCTTTTTAAAACTTCCAGCGCCTCTTCAATTTCTATATTTGAGTATATTTTATCTCTTGTATAAAAAGTTGATATATCCAAATTAAATATAAGGCTAAAATTACCTACGCCCCTTGATACATAGGCGTTGCTCTGCAAAGATTTTTCAAGCCCGCGTATCAAAGCAAGCCGCGCTTTCTCCCAATCCGCTGTTTCCGCGCCGCCGGAGGCTGCGTTTTTAAGGGCTTCTTCAACAGCCGATTTTAATTCTTCCGTCCTTTCCGGCGCGCAGGCGAAAAACACTTCCAGCGACAGCTCGCCTGAGCCTTCTTCTCCATCTTTATAATACGATATGGGTGTAAGCCCGCAGTTTACGGAAATTGAGTACACGCCGCCCAATTTCTCGCGTATCGCGCTTGTAAGTATAATATCAAGGCAACCGCCCAACATATTGGCGGCGAGCGCGGTTTTTAGATCGAACTGGCGTGAAACTGAGCGGCTTAAAAAAACGAGGCTTTTTTCTTCCTTGCCTTTTGATAAAGAATGAGTTTCTCCGGAGGGCCGCTGTATGTTTAATTTTGGGTAATCGTTCATTGGAACGACGGATTCTTCGCGTTCTGGAATTGAAGCTATATATTGTTTTATAAATTCTTTTATCTTGTCATAGTCTATATTTCCGGTGAATACAAAAACCCAGTCTTTGGGATTCATCGCTTCTTTAACAAAATTCCGCGCGGCTTCTATATCCAAAAGCGAAAGATCGGAAATTTCAAGCGGCCTTAAATGCGCGTTGTTTCCGTACATGATTTTGGCTATTTCATTTCCAAAAAACGTTTCCGGGTCTTCGTTCTGGGACTTTAAATTAACCGTCCACGCATCCTTAACCATGACTACGGCGTCTTCGTCCAATCTAAAAGATGTAAAATATAAATATATAAGCTGAAATAATGTTTCCAAATTTAAATTGTTTGAATCGCCTGAAATAGAGCGCATGAAAGCCGAAACGTTCCAGGAAATAGAAACTTGCTTGCCCGTGAGTTTTTTTACAAGCCGCGAAAGGCTCCATTTTCCAAGCCCGCTTGAGCTTACAATCTCGGCGGCCAGGCGCGCGGAAACAGAGTCTTCTTCTTTTACCGAACCGCTTCCTCCTTTCGCTATGGCGTATAGCGTTATATCATCGTCTTTATTGTCCGTTTTTTGAAGGATCACGCGGGCTCCGTTGCTTAAATCAAGTGTTTGCGAGGCGTATATTTTTTTTTCAACTCCGCCTTCTCCTTTTAAAATTAATCCTTCATGTTCGGTTTCCAAAACGATTTCGCCTTTTTCTATAACGCCTGCGTCCAAAAGATCTTCGCTTACATCATATTCTTGCGGCTGGTTGACTTCTAAAAGTCCGGGATTTTTCGCGATAAACTCAATTTCTTCTTGAGCGGGGAGGTTTTCTTCGCCCAGCGGCGCGGAAATAAAAATCAAAACGTCGTTGTATTTAAAATAAGACGCAGCTCTTTTATTTATATCTTTTTGTGATATGTCAGGAAGCAATTTGTTTACGGCTTTATACTCCCATTCAATTCCAGGGGCTTCTATATCATATAAAAAATGTTGCGTGAATTCGTTTACATAAGCGGAAGAAGACATTTTTGAACGTTCCGCGTAAAACCGCTCAAAATCGCTTAACATGGCGGTTTTGGCGGTTTCTATTTCGCTTTCCGTAAATCCATAGCGTATAATCGCTTCTTTTTCCGCAAGCAGCGCTTTCACCGCGTCCGTCAGGCGCCCGTCTTTCGCCTGGGCGCTAAAAGCGAAAAAACTCGCCGCGCTTACGGGGCGGGTGAGCGAGGCTCCCGCGTAGGTGAAAGAGGCGGAAGGGTTTATGGAAATATTTGAAAGCCGCCTGTTTATAATCGAAGACGCCATATTGTCAATGATATGCGTCCTGTAATTTTTAACCGTATTTTTTTGATTTCGCCATTTTTGTTTATACAGGATGCGCGCCTGGGCGGAGGCGGCTTCTTCGTCTTTCCAGATGTGTACGGCGGTTTTATTCTTTTTTGGCGGCGGAAGCGGCGCGGGTTTTATTTTTGGCGGTTTCGCCGGTTTGGGGGCCTTAAAAACGTCTTTAATTGTATTTAGCAGGATTTCCCCGTCAAAATCCCCCACGGCTATCACCGCCATAGAGGAGGGCGCGTACCATTTTTTGTAAAAAGATTTTAAAAGGGAAGGGGGGGCGTTCTGAACCACCTCCATCTTTCCTATGGGAAGGCGGTTTGCGTATGGGGAGCCTTCAAACAAAATTGGAAAATAAACTTCCTGAAGCCGCGCGCCTGAGCCGGAACGCATACGTTTTTCTTCCAGAATTACGGAGCGTTCTTCCTCCACGTCTTTTTCGTTGAATAAAACGGCGCGCGTCCAGTCGTCGAATATCTCCAAAGCTTTTAGCGGGACGGTTTTTTTGCCGTCCGAGTTTATTTCGCAGGGGACTTCCAGCATATAAACGGTTTCGTTAAAAGAGGTGTAGGCGTTAAGATCGGCTCCAAAGCGCATTCCCAAGGAGCGCATATAATCCACAAGGGCGCTTTCCGGGAAGCGCTCCGTTCCGTTAAAAGCCATGTGTTCGACAAAATGAGCCAGCCCCTGTTCTTCTTCGGTTTCCATGGCGCTTCCGGCCTTTACGACAAGGCGCAAAAAAGCCCGGCCTTCCGGCATCTTATTTTCCAGCAAATAATATGTTAACCCGTTATCCAAAACGCCGTGCAGGGCGGAAGGCGCAAGCGGTATTTTTTGATTTAAATTCGCGCCGTCAAAATCATTTTGACCAAAGGTTAAAGAACAGGCGAAAAAGCTCCAAAAAAGCGTAAAAAAAATTTTCATATATTTTATTATATAAAAAAAAATCAAAACCTTAAACAAGCGCGTTTAAAATTAATATTCCACATTCCAGAAAAAAAGGCCGTTAGGCGGGGCTGTGGGGCCGGCTTTTGAATGATCGCCGCGCGCTAAAATTTTTTGGAATTCAAGCGGCGGGGTTTGTTTTTCTTCATAAAACAAAAAAGTTCCAAGCATGGAACGCACCATTTTCCAAAAAAAAGCGTTGGCGGCTACTTCAAAAACAAGACGGCCTTTTTCCATAAAAAAATAACATTGCCTTATAAACCGGCGTTTTGAACCGGAGCCTTTTTTGAATGCGCCGTCTTTGGCCGAGGCGAAAAGCGAGCAGTCGCATTCGCCGCGTAAAAAGCGGCAATATTCATTTAAAAGCCTTATATCCGGCGTTCTATCGCGTAAATTTAGCGCGAAACGGGCGTCGTGCGGCGAGGCGTCTTTGCCGCAGATTAAAAAATAACGGTAAAAGCGCATTTTAGCGTCAAAGCGGGCGTGGAACGAAGCTGGAACCTCGGCGGAATCCGTAATCCTGACGTCAGGCGGCAAAATGGAGTTAAGCGCCGGAATAAAAGAGGCGTCTTTTATGCTTTTTATGTCTGTAAAAAAATTCGCCGTTTGGCCGCGCGCGTGGACGCCTGAATCCGTCCTGCCGGCTCCGGATGCGGGGGTGTATTTTTTATGCAGGCGGGAAAGAGCTTCTTCCAGAACTTCTTGCACCGTATTTTTTTTGGCGGACGGGTTAAACGGCCCTTTCGCCCCCATGTTTGCGGAGCTTTGCCTCTGCCACCCGCAAAAATCCGTGCCGTCGTAAGCTATTTTTAGTTTAATGTTTCTCATTCATGTTACTGTACAAAATTTAATAAAGGGTATTAATACCGCATGGTTAGACCCGCGCCGCCCGCTTGCCCCGCAACCTTTTGCGCCGGCGCGTGAAGCGGGGCGTTTGAGCGGGCGGTTTAATAACTGTAAAGAATGGATACATTCGCGGCCCAGGTGGAGTAGTCGCCGGGGTTTTCGCCCAGTTCTTTCTGGTAAATCGCGGCGTCAAACTTAAAAACGGTAAAATCCACCCCTAAGCCCGCGCCAGGCAGCAACTCTTTGAATCCGGCCCTAAAATACAGCACCTCTAAAAGGCGAATTTCGGCGCCCAGCGCTATTTCCAGGTATTTATCGCGCTGCTTTACGTTAAAAGCGGGGATTAGTTGGTTGACGTCCGCCATAATCACCAATTTAATGATATGAGCAATTGATTTCGGCGTAATTTCCCATGATATTCCGACGGAAAGGCGGCGCGGAAGCGTCATAAAGGCGCCGGCAAGCATCTGCTGTTTGTAATATTTTTCTATTTTCGCGTACTCGGCCACATAAGCCGGGCTGTACGGGTCGTGAAAAACAATTCCCGCGTAAAGAGAGCCGCCGAGCGTAAAACGCAAACCTATATCAACTCCCACGCCAAGCTGGCTTTCAAAAGTGTCGTTGCTTATGCTTTCAAAAATATACTTTATTTCGTGTAAAAACATTTTAGGCAAATATGAGGCGCGGTAGAACGCTTTGAATGTAATACCGGCGTCCGCCGTAAATAAGCCGGAATCAACGAAACGAACCGCGTAAGAGTAAAGAGCGAATAATTCTTCACGCAGCGCCACCTGCATTTTCCAGACTATGTTAGGCTGCCATATTACGTGAAGCCGCGTCACGTTGAAAAAACCGAAGCCCCAGTTTTCGCCTATGTAAGAAATAGCAAAAGGCCCGCCTAAATCCATGCCTATTTCTATGCCTTCCGAAACTACATTTTGCAACGCGTTAGCCTGGCCGCCGGTTAAAAGATTAAGCATATCAAATTCTATCAACTCAAAAGACGCCGCCGCCGCGCTAAATTGGGTTTCTATACCAGGCAGTAGAGCCGGATTCGAAAAAAAGAAATTAAGGTCGTCGGCGTAGGCCGCATGATAGCCTCCGAAACCGGCGGACCTGGCGGAAGGGAATTCAATTGAGCTTATGCTTTCCGGCAGTTCCTGGGCGCTTAATCTTGCGCATAAAAGAAAGCAAAGAAAACACGGGAAAAAACGAATGTTTGAAAACGCTGACAATCCGGTTTTGATTTCCGCGCGCTTCATTTTTTGTAAAAACGTCAAGCAAGCCGCCCTTTCGCGCTCCCGCATTCGCCGTCCATGTCAGTAATCACGCAAACGAGAGCGCTTCCGCCTTGCGGCTGGGTAAAATCTTTTGAAAGAATTTTTACCTTTATGTAGTTTTCGGTTAAAACTGTAAAAAAATCTTTTTCTTTAGCGGGGCCGCAAGCCCCCTCCGTTTCCGTAACCACGGCGGGAAGCGGTTTTCCCGTCCAGCGTTTTATGTAAGAGCGTAAAGATTCAAAGGCCGCTAATGTTAAAATCCGGGCGCGGCGCGCGGCTTCCTTCTCCGTAACGTCTCTTTTAAAAGAAAACGCCTTTGTTCCAGGCCTGGGCGAATACGGGAAGGCGTGAATCCACGTAAAACCGGCTTCGCGGCAAAGATCCAGCGTGTCGTTAAAATCTTCTTCCGTTTCGCCTGGAAACCCCGTTATGACGTCGCAAGCTATAAACGGGTCGTTTTTAACCGCTCTAAGTTTTCGCGCCGCGTCAAACACGGCTTGCGGCGTGTAATTCCTTCCCATATCTTTAAGCACGGAAGCGGAGCCTGATTGCGCGGAAAGATGAAAATGCGGCCTTACGCGCTCGTTTTTTAAAACCTGGTAAAAATTTTCAGTTAAAGCGGAAGGGTCAAGCGAAGGCAGGCGCACAGCTATTTTATCTGTTTGTTTAAGCAAAAGCGCCAAAAGCGCCGCTAAATCCACCGTTTCGCCGTCTTCCGTAAAACTGTAAAGGCCAGCGTTTACGCCTGTAAGAACGGCTTCGGCCATTCCGCTGTCTTCGTAAAAACGCAAAAGAGCGGACGTTTCTTTAGGATTTGCGCTTTGGCTTTTTCCACGGGCTAAAGTTATACAGCAATATGAACATTCATTATCGCAACCGTCCTGTATTTTAATAAAAGGCCTGCTTCTAAAAAAAAACTTTTCAAGGCCTTCTTCGTTTTCAAAAACGCCAGTCTTAAAAAAGCCGGGAACGGCGAGGGCGGCTTTCACCGCGCCGTAAAGAACGCCTTCATCAACAGAAGCCGCGCCGGCGTTGTAACAATGTTTTATATATAACGGGATTTTTTGCAGGCTGTTTTTTAACGAGCCTGGAACCACGACAACCTTAGACCCGTTTTTTTTGGCGGCCTCGCTCAAATTTTCAGCTTCAAGCTCCGCGTAACACCCTGTTACGATTACAGCCGCGGCGGTTTTTTCGGCGGCGTGTATTATGCGCCGCGCTTTTTGGCCCGCTTTAGAGGTTACGGAGCACGTGTTTATGACGGCGAGAGACCCTTTAATGTTATTAAAAGGTTCGTTAAAAAAGACTGAAAATCCATGTTTGACGAAGGAGGAAGCCAGAGTTTCGCTTTCGTATTGATTTAATTTGCAACCCAAGGTGTAAAAAAAGACGGACGGCACAATAATTTAACGCGGCCCCAGCGCTTCCCGCGATCTTTCAAGCCCCCTGCGGGCGTCCGCCAGGTCGTTGTTTAGGGCGAGGGCCTTTTCGTACGAACTTAGCGCCTCTCTAAAATCGCCGGAATTTTCCTGAGCGTAACCCAGGCGTGTAAGCCAAAGTTCATTTTTGGGTGAATAATGAACCGCGGTGGAAAGCGCTATGTCCGCGTAACGGAAACGCCCCAGCCTTATGTAGATT
Source organism: Spirochaetaceae bacterium (assembly GCA_031281945.1). GTDB lineage: Bacteria > Spirochaetota > Spirochaetia > Treponematales > Breznakiellaceae > JAIROZ01. The sequence continues at coordinate 14,651 of JAITER010000060.1, forward strand.
TCGCCTATGTAGTAGTACACATAATCCAACCGCTGGCCTTCTGGAGCCATGTTTATATACTCTTGAAAATAACGCAGCGCGTCATGATTTCTGCCCTGAAAATAATTGATTTCTCCTATTATTTCGATAATGCGCACATCGTAACGGTTCAACGCGGCGGCGGCGTCCGAATAAGTTCTAGCCTCGTCGTAACGGCGCAGTTTAACAAGGCTCCAGAGCAGGACTACGTAAGATTCTATATTTGACGGATTGTTTTGTATTTCACCGCGGCAGATGTCCGCCGCGCTGTTATAGTTTCCTTTTTGATATTCTAAAAGCGCGTCCGGCTGCCCCTGCGGGAAAACCGCGAATGGGAAGAGAAGCATAAAAAAAAAGCGGAAAAAAAATCTAGGCTTCAATTCCTTACCATGACGCAACGCCCGTTAAACAGGCAACCGGCGTGTAAATTGATGTTTGGAGCGTTAATATCGCCTTCAAAAACGCCTGTAGCGCCTATTTCCAGCGACTGTCTGGCTATAACGTCGCCTTTTACATTACCTCGTATGATGACCATATCCGCGGTGATGTTCGCTTCCACAGTCGCGTTTTCGTCTATCAGTAAAATTCCCCGCGCCGTTATCTCGCCTGAAAATCTGCCCCGCACCAAAAAAGATTTTTCAAACTTAACGGTTCCGGTAAAATCTATATCATCGGAAAATATAGTGTCAAAGTCTTCGTCTTCCAGAACGGTGTTTTGTAAGTCCGTCATTGTAGTTCAATTCTAAATAAAACAAGCCGTCTTTTTCAAGCTACGCTTCAGACTTTGCTTCAAGCTTTGCTTCGAGCTACGCTAAAGCAAAACTTGAAAATTCGCTTGAAAAGAAGGCGGTTCGCCGTCTTCGCCAACGCAAATCAAGCGGGCTTAAATTGGGCTTGTTTCAACAACCCGGCTGCGCGTCTACCAACCCGATGTTAGCTTTGCTTTAACCTCGCGGGACGCCCGCGCGTTTTGCTGTTTTTTAGCGTTTGTTGAAGCGGGATTGCGGGTTTTAAGGCGGCCTTTCAGTTGGATTTTAGGCGGCCAAGGCCTGTTATATATGTTTCCATCGAATTTGGGCGGCACGCCGCGGGTTTAAAAGTTTTCACCTGGTTAAAAATGGTTTTGGCTTCTTTTATAAAATCATGAGTTTCTTCGCCCTGGAATACTTTTACAACGAAATTCCCTCCCAAAATCAGGTTTTCTTTCGCGTATTTTAGCGCGGTTTTGGCCAGCTCCATTTGGCGGCTTGAATCCAAAAACCGGCTTCCCGAAGTGGCGGGCGCGGCGTCGCAGACTATCAGGGCGTACGGGCCGATCTCGCGTATTTTTTGAACGATTTCATCCGACAATAGGTCGCCCTGTAAAAAAGTAAAGCCGCATTTTTCACCCGCGGGAGCGGACGTTAAAAGGTTTGACGGCGGCGAAAGGTCGCAGGAAACTAGATGGGCGCCGTGTTTTAGGGGCGCTTTGGAAAGGTTTTTTAACAGATACAGGCTCCAGCTTCCAGGGGACGCGCCTAAATCAAGCGCTTTTAACGGCGAATTTTTAACCGCTTGGGCCGGAATGGAAGTTAAAATACGGAACTTTTTAATTAATTCTTCCAGTTTGTAAACGGATCTTGCCGGATAGCCTTCTTTTTTCGCCATTACAGACCAGGAATCGGCCTTTTTATAATCTGCGCTCATTTCATTAAAAACGGCTTATTTCCGAATCCATTCCGACGCCTTAATGGAAACGCCCGCGGGCTTTATTTCTTCGCCGTCCGTTTCGAAGGCGGTTTCAAAAAGAAAGCCTTTTAAGATTTGGCCCTTGTTGTAAAGAGAAAGCTCCCAGCGCTTTGGCTCCGCGAAAAGCGAAAGGGCGTCCGCCTCAGCCGGCGTGTGGTGCGGATAGTAGCGCGGGTCATTTCTGGATTTTTGCAGGGCGATTATTTTCGACCCGTCTATGTGGTATGAAAATTCCATGCCGGCGCCGGAAGAAAAATAGGCGCGGCCTTCGCCTCCGCGCAGAAAAAACACCTGTTCCAGGCCCAGGTCTCCTTTCCATCTTCCCAGTATATGTTCAATGTTAATTCTTTTATTTTCGTCGTTTTCTACGGTTAAACCGCTTTCTTCACCCAGAAGCAGGCTGTAATTTATAGCGGGAACTTTTAAAGCCATATCGCTGGACGTGCGGTAGCTTGAAGTTAAAGCGTTTTCCCAGCCGCGTTTAACGTCTTTCACTTTTAGTTGCAGTATGTACGAACTGTTTTCCTCGTATATTCTCCCGCGCAGGTTGTAGTCCGCGCCGTTTTCGGCGGAAAACTCTTCTACGCCGGGAAAAACTAAAAGCACGTTGTTGATTTTTTTGATGTAGTCGCGGATTAGGTTTTCTATCACCAATCCTTCTTCGCCGCTCATGCCTTCCACTTCAAAAGGCTCAAAATTGATTATTACGGATTGGCGGGGTTTTTCCTCGGCTGCCAATAAAGGGGCCCCCGTTTTTTCAGGTGAAATAAAAAGCGGTAAAAAAGCGAACAAAGAGATGGCGAAAGGAAGCCGTTTTTTCATTTGTTCCTCCGTTTTTGAATTAAAAAACGCATAAAAATCACGTTTTTTAATCGCGGCGGCTGGTAAACAACAAAAAATACGCCCGAAGCGTTTTTTCGCCGCGCAAAATTGCAACGGTTTTGGAGGCCTTGCGCGAGGTTAATGGCGGCTGGGCCGCCTGTTTCTGATTTCGCGCGCGGCTTCTATATTTAAATCCCGCTCGCGTATCGCCGACCTTTTATCGAACTGTTTTTTGCCCTTGCAAACTCCAAGCTCCACTTTGAATTTACCGTTTTTAAAATAAAAAGACAGCGGGGTTAAAGTGTAACCTTTCATTTCCACCTTGCGGGTCAGCCGTTTGATTTCCTGTTTGCGCAAAAGAAGTTTTTTCGCCCGCCCGGGTTCATGGTTAAAAACCGAGGAAAAAGGGTTTTCCGAAATTACAAAAGATTTTAACCAAACTTCGCCGTCTTTAATTTCGGCCCAGGAGTCGGAGAATGAAAATTTGCCGTCTTTAATTGATTTAACTTCTGTTCCGCGCAGGACTACGCCGCATTCAAATTTTTCTTCAACCGTGTAGTCAAAATAAGCCTTGCGGTTAAAGCCCGCCTGTTTTATTACGTTTTCCATGGCCGTTTAACGCTCCTTTTTTACTATTACAGGTCTGGCTGAAACAAACGGCGAACAAGAGGACGGCGGCAGGGAAGCGCGGGTCTCCGCGTTAACGGAAAGCGGCGGATTCACCCAGGCGCCGCCGCGCACGTTCCTTTGCGGGGAAGGAATTTTATCCAGGGCTTCTTTAGGGGCGGAAATATAGTTTTGAGCGGCGAACCCGTCGGAGCACCATTCCCAAAGGCCCGCCCCGCCTTCTTCCTCAGGCGAGTGCGTCATGTTTTTAAGACGCCGCACGGAAAGAGGCCCTGAGCTTTTGGCGGCGTACTCCCATTCCGCCTCCGAAGGCGGCCTTACTTCGTAGTCCCGGGCCAGGGCGGCTGGAAGCTTGAGAGAAAGCCAAGCGCAGTACGCTTCCGCCGCATAAGCGCTTATCCCGCAAACCGAAGAGCCGGCGTAGTCTTTTGAAGACAGCAGGTAGTCTTCTGTTACAAGGCCTTTTTCAATAAGAGAAGCGGTGTTTTCCGCGCTCCACTCGCTGTTTTCGGCGGTAAAAGCCGCATAGCTTGCGGCGCTTATTTCAGTTTCGGCTATATAAAACGGCTCCATGTTTAAGACGCGGGGAAAGGCCGCGCTCTGCGTGAAGGAGCCGCCCTTAACTTCTATAAAATTAACGCCCGAAACTGTTAAAACGGAGCCAAAAACCGCTTTTTCATCGCTTAAATGTTTGTTTTCACCGGTAAAATCTATTATTTCGCGCGGGTAAAGGCCGCTTTCCAAAATTATTCCGGCGTACTGCTCCGGCAGAAATTCCGCCAAAGCCACCGTTAAAAGCGGTTCTTTTTGCAACGCAAGGGCTATATTTAAAACGGCCTCAGTTAAAACCGGAGGAGTGAGGGCTTTCCCGCCGGTTTCCAGGTACATTTTCGCCAGTATAAAGTCTTTTAAACCGTGAGCGCTGTTTATAAAACGCGCCGACGCTAAAAGAAGGGCGCCGGCTTCGTTTTTTACGCCGGAATCCGCTTTAAAATAAGCTGCGCTGCGTTTAGCCCCCAGAGAGAGCGAAAGCGGCGTTTGATAGAGGCCGGAACCGTCCGCGGCGAAAGACCATGAGGCGTAATCCCGCGCTCCTTCCGTAAGGGCGGAAAGCGGGGTTGTTTGCGTTAAAACCGCATGAATTTTTATTTTACGTTGTAAAGGGCCGCCGGCTAGCGGGCTGAAACCGGAGGCGGCTTTTTGACTTGCGCTGTTAAAGCCGGGGGCTATAAAAGTTATCTCCCGTTCGCCTTTTTTCACCACAACGTCGCAAGGCGACGCGCCCATGTAAACCCCGTCCACCCGCACCGCGGCGCCGGAAGGCTCGCTTGTAAAATGATAAATAGTTCCGCCCGCCTTTAAGGACGGGGCGAAAAATATTAAAAAGATAATTATAAAAATTACGGCGGCGTACAGCGCGGTGAGATACACTCCGGGTTTAATGGAAAAAAGCGGCTTTAGCCTTACAACGCGATCTTCTTCATCCGCCGCTTCTTTGTTTTTTTCCCTGTTTTTATCCAGCATGGCTAAAAATATACGCGCTTTTTCGTAAAAGACCAAGTGCAAGCCGTCATTGCGCGGCGGTTTTTGTTTTAAAACTGAAAATCATCATCAATTTCCGCAGCGTTTTCCGCCTTAAAAAAATGGCGGACGGCGTATTGACGGCTCTTTGGCGGCGGATTCGCGGCGTCAAAGACGGCTCCGGTTTTATCCGGGCGCGTTCTCTCTTAACCCCGGCGGGCCGGTCGCGCTTTAACCGCAAGACTCTAAACTGTGAAAATTCCGGTGAAAAACGGTTGCGGCGCGCCTTTAGGAAAAGCCTTTTGCGACGTTCCGCGGGACGCCGTTTAAAAACGCTAAAATGAAGATGCGGCGGCCTCCGCGCCGTTAAAACCGCGCCAAACCATAAATTCGCGGAAAACATGAAATTCCATCAACTCGCGATATTGCGTAAAACACGCTGGGGGGGGGGGGGCTTTACTGGCCTTGTTTAGGCGGGCTTTTTTTTAACCGGCGCGGCTTAAAAAAAAGCGTCTCTTGCTTCCATACATGCTTTTGTGTTACTATGGGCGGGATGGAGGGGGCTATATATGGCGGAAAATGATGCGTCTGTAGAAATCTTCGTCAGGAAAGCTTACGATAGTTTAAAAGAAGGGCGGCCTTCGGACGCGCTTTCCGCGCTGGACGAGGCCTTAAAAATAGACTTTGAACATTCCGAGGTGCTTTACGCTTTAAAATGCCTTAACTGGTGGATAGAGAATCTTGGAGGGTTGGACGACAGGGACGACCCTTACGGCAGGGGATTGAACATACTTTCTCAATGGAAAAATTATTATAATTTTTTAGAAAAAATCGGAAATAATTTTGATTCGTGCCAGTACGCTATTCGCCGTTTTGTTTTTTCCGCCGCTTTGGAAGCTTTAAAGCAAGTGCAAAACGATGGAATGGACAGGCATAACCCTGAGCTTCTTCTTAATTTAGGGCGCTGTTACAAAGGCATAGGCAACTACGAGGCCGCTTCCGAATATCTTGGAAAGGCCGCCGGCTTCCGGCGCGAAGACGCCGCCGCTTTGTCTGAGTTTGCGGACGTAAACGCCCTTCTTGGAGAAACCACAGCCGCGAAAGCTCTTTTTAGGGAGGCGTTTTATGTCGACCCGCAGGCCGTGGACATAAACGCCATGGAAAGCGAGCTTATAAAAAACCTTGCGGCTCACACTAGGGACGAAGGTAAAACCGGAAAAGAAATAAACGAGTGGCTGCCTGTGTACGGCATACTTACGGGGGTCTTTTCGGTGGCCCGCAAGTTAAATCCTTTAGAAGCCAGCAAGCTGGTGCAGTCGGTTAAATCGCTGGAAAACGATCTGCGAACCAACCCAAAAAACGAACCGGAACTTATGCCCAGGCTTTTAAATAAATATTTATGGCTTATGAGTCATTACGAAATGAATAAAGACAAAAACGCCGTAGCGGAAATTGTATTAAAAATTAGAATATATGATTCCGCTATTTACGAGCGGTATATAAAATAGGGTTATTATGGAGGAGTAGACGATGACCGAAGCGTTGCAAAAAAAAGTTCAGGGTATGCTTAACGAAGAAAAATTCACACGTCAGGTGTTAAGCGCGTACTCAATAGATAAATTCAAAGAATTGGACGTCACCTTAAAAGAGGCTAGAGAAGAAGGGGTTTTGGGTGAACTGAAAGATTTTTGTGATGAACATTTAAGTCACACAAAAAACAGCATCATAGCCGTTTATTTTTCCGGCATGGCGGCGCTTTCGGAACAGCGTATAGACGATGTGGCTCTTGTAAACCTGGTCGCTATTTTTGTGGACAACCATAAATGGAACATCGTAAAATATCTATGCGACCGGATTCTTGAATACGGCGAGTCCAAATTCGCGTTGCGAATTTTGGCGGACTGCTATAAAAACGACGACAAAGAAAGCGAGCTTTACGGGGTTTGGGAGCGCCTGGTTAAAATAGACCCCGAAGAAGCGGATATAGCTAAACTCCTTGCGGAAAAAGCGGAAAAAGAAGGCGACAAAGATAAAGCCGCTGATTTTTTTAAAAAAGCCCTTCACCGGTACATCAACAAACAATTGTTCACCAACGTAAGAGAAATCTGGCTTAAGCTTTTGGAATACCAGGGCGAAGACATAGATCTTTTTTTGCACGTTCAGGCCAAGGTGGCCAAAAACATAAGCAGGGAAAAAGCCGCCGTTCTTTTAAACGACGTCTACGCGCTGCGCCGCAAACGCGGCGACGTGGATTCGTCTATTTATATACTAAAACTTATTTTGGATTACAACGACAAAGACGCGGAAGCCCGTAAAAATTTAACGGAATGTTTCCGCGAAAAATACGCCCGCCATTCGCAGCTTGAAGAATGGATAAAAGCCTCCAATCTAACGCAAAATTACCGGAACGTTTACGACGCGATAGCCGATTTTGAAAAACACATAGCGTTCGATAAAGGAAATTATGTTTTTCATAAAGAATGGGGCGTCGGTAAAATATCCCGAACGGAAGGCGACGACATCGTGGTTAACTTCGCGAAAAAACGCGAGCATGAAATGTCGCTTAAAATGGCGGTGAACGCTCTTAAAACCCTTACAAAAGACCATATTTGGGTGCTTAAAGCCACGTGTAAAAAAGAAGACCTGCGAAACAGAATTAAAAATGAAATTGACTGGGCGCTTAAAACCATAATTAAAAGTTTTGGAAACGCCTGCGGCCTAAAGCGTATAAAACTTGAACTGACCCCTTCTATACTCACTCCAAGCGAATGGACTTCGTGGAGCTCCAGCGCGAAATCTATTTTAAAATCAGACCCGTCTTTCGGCGTAAGCCCGAATGATATAGACGTCTATCTTGTCCGGGACCGCCCTGTAAGCATAGACGAAAAATTATACATTCAATTTAAGGCCGAAAAAAAGTTTTATAAACGAGTGGAAATTATGCGCAACTTTGTGCAGGAAAAAGATTTTGAGGTTGACGGGGATTATTTTACGGAAATGTTTTCCTACTTTACCGCGTTTTTGAAAAATCCGGCCGTTATAAACGATTCAGTGATAGCCTCATACCTTTTTATAAAAGAAATTTTGGGGCGTTTTCCGGGAGCGGCCTACAATATTCAGTTGAATTTTATTGAACTTTTTGAGCAGCTTCCCGAAAACGTTTATCCGGTTCTTATGGAAATAAAAGACGCCCGTTTAAGAGATGATTTTATTAAATCCATTAAACTTTTCGTTCTAAAATGGGAGGATTATTACATTAAATTATTTCCGTATATTTTGCAGGCTTCTCTTTTGGAGGAACTGGAAAAGAACGGGGCCGGCGAAAAAATCACCGCGATGATACTGAATTGTTACTATAATTACAAAGATTCATGCGACGCGGTTGTATGGCTGTACAGCAACTACCGCGAAAACGAATTGTATAAAAAAACAGGCGTCTCAGAAGAAAAAGAATTGATAACTTTAATATATATTTTAGAAAACACGTATCACGCGATAGAAAATCACCGCAATACAACGGAAAACCGGAAAACTAACAAGCAGGTTTACAGCATACTTTTTCAAAACGAAAAACTCCTTTACTCATGGCTGGATAAAAGCGACAGAGACGTAATATCGCGCATTTGGACGCTTTTGTATGATATTAAAGATTTGGATCCGGAAGACAAGCAAAACTTTAAAAATAAAATTTTGGAAAAATATCCGGATTTTAAATTCAAAGCGGGCGTCTCCGAAAAACCGGCGCAAAGCAGGGGCCTTATTGTAACGCTCGCAAAGTTAAACGAAAAAAAGAAGCAGATGGAAAAACTTCAAAACGAAGACGTGGCCGCAAACGCGAAAGAAATAGCTTTCGCGCTGTCTTTGGGCGACCTGCGTGAAAACGCGGAATATAAAGCCGCCAAAGAAAAACAGGAAATTCTTAATTCTACGATAACAAAACTAAAGAACGAGCTTGAGCGCGCCCAACCATTTGACCCTAGAACCGTCAACACGGAACGAGTTTCTTTTGGAACCAAAATTACTTTAAACAACGGCGCAAGCGGCGAAGAAGAAGTGTACTCAATTTTAGGCCCGTGGGAATCTGATCCGAACAATAAAATTATTTCCTATCTTTCCCCGTTCGGCTCCGCGCTTATGAACAAGAAAGCCGGCGAAACTTTTGAGTTTTCCATAGACAACCAAAAAACGCCTTTTACCGTAAAAGAAATAACAGCCGCCGTTTTTTAACCGTTTCCCGTTTGGGCTGGGAGGTGTTGTAAAGTCGTTCTTTGCGGCGTTTTAGCATATATTTTAAGAACCGGTTTAACGGTTTTTAAAGCCGCTAGACTCTATTCATTCTCCATGTATAATTTTTTATTATAAAAAAAAGAGCTTTCAAAAAACTTATGCTTACGGGAAGCTCTTTCGCGGTTTTGCCGGACTTTTTGATTTTGCGCCAAATGTTTAAAAACCGCGCCGTCCGCCGCAAAAATCACAGATTTTTGCAACCTTAATAGCAAAACAGCATGGCTTAAAAACGTTGTTTCAACTTGAGTTTTTGGCGGCGGCGGCTTTAATTTAAGGAGTTTTATGGAATTTTTATTGGACGGTTTTCTTGCGTTAAGCTGGAAGCAGCTTGTGATGTTCGGCGTTGGATTTGCGCTTATTTATTTGGGCGTGGCGAAAGAGTACGAACCCGCCCTGCTTATGCCTATGGGCTTTGGGGCTATACTTGTAAACCTGCCTTTAAGCGGCGTGTTAAACCAAATTATGCCCGGCGTTGGGGAAACTCACGGCGTGATACAGTGGCTTTTTGAAAAAGGCATAGGCGCCTCCGAAGTTATGCCGTTGCTTTTGTTTATAGGCATAGGCGCGATGATAGATTTTTCGCCTTTGCTTACCAAGCCGGTTTATTTTTTGTTTGGAGCCGCCGCCCACTTCGGTATTTTCGCCACTATAACGCTTGCCTGCGTTTTTGGCTTTGATATAAAAGACGCGGCGGCTATAGGCATAATAGGCGCCGCGGACGGGCCCACCACAATACTCGTCTCGCAGGTTCTTCACTCAAACTATTTGGGCCCTATAGCGGTTACGGCGTATTCGTATATGTCGCTTGTTCCCATTATTCAGCCTTTCGCTATAAGGCTTACAACCACAAAAAAAGAGCGAATGATTAAAATGGACGTAATAGCCGGACGCGAAATCCCAAGGGCGTTAAAAATTATATTTCCCATCGTAGTAACAATAATTGTGGGGTTTATTTCGCCCGCCGCCGTGGCGCTTATAGGTTTTTTAATGTTCGGCAACCTTATCCGTGAATGCGGCGTGTTGCAATCTCTTTCGGAAACGGCTCAAAAACAGCTTTCCAACCTGATAACGCTGCTTTTGGGTATAACCATAGCCTTCACCCTTAAAGCGGAAGAATTTCTTACGGCGGATACGCTTAAAATTCTCGCGCTGGGCCTTTTCGCTTTTATTTTGGACACAGTCGGCGGCGTTTTTTTCGTTAAATTCGTTAATTTATTTCTAAGAAAAAAAATAAATCCAATGATAGGGGCCGCCGGAATTTCCGCGTTCCCCATGTCTTCGCGGGTGATACAAAGACTGGCTCTTAAAGAAGACCCCACCAACATATTTCTTATGCACGCGGTGAGCGCCAATGTTTCAGGCCAAATCGCTTCGGTGGCGGCCAGCGGCCTGGTTTTAAGCCTTATAATACAATACTTATAATTAGGAGGATGCGATGAGCGAAACTATTCTAAAAAACGTGCTTTCGTCTTTGGATATGATGTGGAAAGGCATGGCGGGGCTTTTTATAGTATGCGGGGGCGTTTCCATAATCATGATGATAATTACAAAATTGATTAAAAGCAAAGGATCTAAATGACAAATTCATTCTTGTTTTGAACGCCGGCGCGCCTTTATTAGGGCGCGTTTTTTGTTTTTATTCCTTATGCAAGGCTGGGGGGGGGGGGGGGATTCGCTTGATTTTAAAGCCGTAAATGTTTAGTTTTAAAAGACGGAGGGTTGAAAGTTGCGGATTAAAATAGAATTCGCCGCTTTGCTATTTTTTGTTTTTCTTTTTTACGATTGTTCCGGGCAAATTGAGGAGCCGCAATCAAAGGGCGAGGAATCCGGTTCTTCGCCTGCTTCTGGAGAAGATGAAATTTTTGTGGATTTCGACCCCAACGGCGGAATTTGGAGAGAAAACGGAACGAGCGCAAGGCAAAGAATTAAAGAAGACGGGACGGTGGATTTTCCTGTTTACAACCCTATTTTTAATAATTTTGTGTTTATAGGCTGGATTTATGAAAAAACGCAGCCTATGAGCGCAGGCTCCAATACGCTGGACGTAGAATTTTTTAAAAAAAGCTCCGAAGTGACGAGTTCAATGACCGTTTACGCGCTGTGGCAGGAAGCCGGCCAAAATTACCGGACGGCCCTGTTTATGACGGGTGAAGAAGGGATTTTGTACGATATTCAATACGCTTACGAAATAGACGGCTATATGCTTAAATCTTTGCCGAATTTTGGGTCGAAACCGCATTATTACAACGACGGGCGCTGGTGGACGGAAGCGTCCGGCGGAGAAATATTCACCGTGGATACAGTTTTGGAAAAAAATGAAACAACGCTTTACCCGCACTGGTATCCAAATATTTATGTAATTAAATTTTTTGTTGAGGAAAGTTCGCAGGAGTACGACGTTAAAACTTTTATTTATCCTGACACAACTTTTAAAGATTTTCCCACGCGGCCTAATGACAAGGAGGGCTATATTTTTGAAGGCTGGTCTTTAAAGCGGTCTTGGGCCGCGCTTAAACCCAACGAGGAAATTTTGGAGGGCGTCTTAAAAGAAGGCGACGCCATAAACGAAAATGTGTTCGCTTATGGAATTTGGCGCGCCGTCCCCAACAATTCAAAAATAATACGGTTTTATAAACATAAAGACGGGGAAATGCTTACGGCGCGTTTTCCTTCATTCCTTAAAGACGGTTTGTACATCGCAAATTTCGCGATTCCGCAAACCCCGGAACGCGCCGGCTATTTTTGCGATGGAAAATGGTACACCGACCCGGAAGGCGGGAGCGTTATTACAAGATACGCGCTTGTTTCCGAAGACTTAAACTTGTATCCGCATTGGGTTGGCGAAACTTTTAAAGTGTTTTTGCACGCCAACGAAGGCGGCGAATCCTATTTTCTGGCTTCCGCCACCTACCCGAACAGCCTGGGCCCGGTGTTCCCGAATATAATAAGGGAAGGGTATACGCTGGAAGGCTGGTATTCGCGCCAATTCCCGCCTATAGAAGCCGGACAAGAAATTACGGATGAGTACGATTCATATAAAATAGATGAAACCGCGGTTATTGACGGCGAAACCCATCTGTACGCGCTCTGGCGCGCGAATTAGCGCCTTTATAACGAAACGGCGCGGCGGCGAACCCGTTAAAATTTAACAAGGAGGGCTGTGTGAATACTGTTCCGCTGGAAAAGGCCGTAGGGCGCGCTCTTTGCCACGATTTAACGCGCATAGTTCCCGGAGAAATGAAAGGGGCTCAATTTAAAAAAGGTTACATCATAAAAGAAGAAGACCTTCCCATGTTGCGTTCCATGGGCAAACTTAATATTTACACTATGGAAAGAAAGGCCGGCATGGTTCACGAAGAAGAAGCGGCGGAGGCTTTGGCCGCGCTTTGCCGGGGGCCTTTGACTCTGCAATCTGAATGTAAAGAAGGTAAAATAGAACTGTTCGCGCAAGAAGACGGTTTTTTTGACGTGGACGTAGAGGCTGTGAATAAAATCAACGCCCTTGGGAATTTGGCGGTGGTTACAAGACGGCCTTTTACGGCTGTAAAAAAAGGCTGGAAGCTTGCGGCTGTAAAAGCCATTCCGCTTTTCGCGCCGGAAAAGCTGCTTTCCCGCGCTGCTTCCATAGCGAAAAACGGCCCGCTTTGTTCCGTGCTGCCATTCACCGTTAAAAACGCCTGCGTCATTACAACTGGGAGCGAAACCGCGAGCGGCCTTGTAAAAGACGAGTTTACTCCGGTTTTAACGTCAAAATTAGAAGCTTTCGGTATAAAAACCATTTTTTCGGTAAAAACCGGCGATTCAACGGAATCTATATTAAAGGCGGTAAACGACGGGAGGGCGGCGTTAAAAGAAGCGGCTGGAGGCGGCCTTATACTTTGTTCCGGCGGAATGAGCGTAGATCCGGACGATAAAACGCCCGCCGCTATAAAAAAAACAGGCGCCCGCGTTGTAATATACGGCGTTCCAGTCTTTCCCGGCGCTATGTTTATGCTGTCTTATCTGGACGGCGGCGTTCCGCTGGCCGGAATCCCAGCCTGCGCTATGTTTTGTAAAACTACGGTTTTTGACGCGGCGCTGCCGGCCCTCGCCGCCGGCAAGCGCCTTAAACGAAAAGATTTTACCCGCATGGGAGCGGGCGGTCTTTGCCTAAACTGCCCCCAGTGCGTTTTTCCCGCCTGCTCTTTCGCGAGCCTGTAAAACGCCCGCCCTCGCCGCCGGGACGCCACGCGCAACCTTATAGGCTGGTTTCCAAAACCGAACAACGTCCTGTTATGCTTATGTTTGAATTTAGGATTGCGGGGACAAGTATTGTGGAGCCTTTTTTTAACGGCGCGGTTTTTCCGCAGGCGTTTAACACGGCTTCCCCGTCTATGCACATATAAACGGCGAAGGCGCCTGTTTTTGTTAAATCGCGTTTTACCAGCGAAACGGGTTTTATAAAGTTAACGGTAAAATAAGGGCAGACGGCTATAGCCGCGACGCCGTCTTCAATTTCTTTGTAATTGATTTTGCAAGACGCGGCGTTTTCAAAATTCACCACATCGAAAGATTGTTCTATATGCAGTTCGCGTTTTACGCCGTTTTCATCTTTACGGTTGTAGTCGTAGATTCGGTATGTAATGTCCGAAGACTGCTGTATTTCGGCGACTAAAACGCCGGCTCCAATACCGTGAACCGTTCCAGAGGGAATAAAAAAAGCGTCCCCCTTTTTTACGACTTCTTTTTGCAAAACTTCTTCCAGGCGGCCATTTAAAACTAAATCACGGTACTCCGCCGCGTTTGTTTGGCGGGAAAAGCCCGCGAAAAGTTTAGAGCGGGGCTCCGCGTCCGCCACAAACCACATTTCCGTTTTACCGGCGCAACCGTGCCTTTGTTTGGCCGCAACGTCGTCCGGGTGAACCTGAACGGAAAGGTCGTCCCGCGCGTCTATAAATTTAAACAAAAGCGGAAAATCATTTTTATTTTTTACGCGCGGTTTTTCGCCTAAAAGTTCCGTCCCGTATAAATCTATAAGTTCCGTTAAAAGTTTTCCTTTTAACGGGCCGTTTTTAACCCGCGAAACGTTTTCCGCCTGGCCGGAAAGCTCCCAGCTTTCGCCTATTGATTCTTCCAAAAAGTCTTTATTCCAGTCCTGTTTTAATTTGTTTCCGCCCCAGATTCTTTTTTTTGGGATGGGAATAAATTCCAAAGGGTATAAATCTGTCTTTTTCGTGGTTTTTGAATCGCCCATTTTAAAACCCGTTGTTTTTGGCGGTTTCTTTAATCCACCAGCCTGATTTTTTTATCGTTCTTTTTTGCGATTCTAAATCCACTGAGATGTAACCGTAGCGGTTTTTATATGCGTTATTCCACGACCAGCAGTCAAAAGCGGTCCAAGCGTGAAACCCGAAACATTTGGAGCCTTCTTCTATAGCTTTATGAAGATAAATTAAATGCTCTTTATAAAAATCTATACGATAGTCGTCTTGTATAACCCCGTTTTCGTCCATAAATCTTTCCTCGCCTTCCACGCCCATACCGTTTTCGGAAACGTACCAGGGCAGGCCGGGGTATTTGTTTTTAATGTTTATCGCTATGTCGTACATCGCTTTGGGGTATATTTCCCAGCCCCTGTAGGGGTTTATTCTTTTTTGCGGCCAGTCGTATTCTTCAAAATATACATCCGGCGTCCATTCAGAGCGGAGCTCTTGGGGAAGCGGGCTTTTGCGCGCCGCAACTCTTTTTGGGTGGTAATAGTTCACTCCCAAGAAATCGACCTTGCCGGACTGGAAAATTTCATTTTCGCCGTCTTGGGCCTTCCAGAGAACGCCGTCTTTTTTAAGCGTTTCCACAAGGGCGGGGGGGAAAACTCCCGCGCAGGCCGGGTCTAAAAAAGAATTGTTAAAGAAATCATCGGCGAAAGCGCCGGCTTTTTTATCTTCATCGGAGTCCGAGGCTGTATAAGCCGGCGTCAAGTTTAGGATGACGCCTATTTCGCCGCCTTTTATGTTTTCTTCGCGGAACGCCCGTATTGTTTTGGCTGAGGCGAGCGCCAAATTATGCATGATTTGAACGGCTTCCGCGCCTTTGCCTTTATAGTTTGGGTAATGGAAGCCGTAAAGCCAGCCCGCTTCCGGTTGAACCATAGGTTCGTTTATCACCGTCCAGTATTTAACCCTGTCGCCGAATAGTTTAAATGCGGCGCGGGCGAACAACACGAATAAATCCACCGTTTTTTCGCCGCTCCAGCCGCCGTATTTTTGAAACAGTTCCAGCGGCATATCAAAATGATACAGGTTGATTACAGGCAGAACGCCGTGTTTCAAAAAGGCGTCTATCAGTTTGTTGTAAAAAGCGGCGCCTTCTTTGTTTACCTTTCCGGTTTCAAAGTCGTCGATTAAGCGGGTCCATTGTATGCTTGTTCTAAATGAATTTAAGCCTATAGATTTGATTAATTTTAAATCTTCATCGTAACGTGTAAAAAATTCGCTTGCGCGATCCGGCCCTACGCGGTTAAAAAAAACTTCCGGCTCTTTTTTAAACCAGTAGTCCATAAGGTTTAGATGGGCTTTGTTAAAAAAACCTTCCGTTTGCGGCCCGGACGAAGCCGCGCCCCACCAAAAATTTTTGGGGAAAGCGTATTGAATCATAACTCCTCCTTTGCGCCTTTTATAACGAAAAAATGGCGGCCAAATCCGCTGTTTTTACCTGTATCTTTAAGACGCGAAGCGTCTTAAATCCCCGCGCAATGGGATAGGAGCGGGAATTTCCCATAAATCCGCCAGCCGGATTTATGGGAAATTTTAGCGGATAGCCCGGTTTTTAGCCGTCCGTTTTAACGGACGGCTAAAAATGCGCCCTTATACTGAAAAATTAGAGAGTTTTCTCTAAAGCTTCTTTTTCTTTTTCCGCGGTGGCGTTGGCCGCTTTTACAAACGGAATAAAGATGAGCACATCTATGGCTACGCATAAAAGCTGGTATAAACCGCCCATAATTGAGCCCGTCCCTATAATCCCGCCAAAGAATTGCGGCATAGTCCAGGGAACCACGTATTTAAACACCGGCATTATCCCGCCGCTTATTAACAGGAAGCCTATAACCGTGTTTAGAAGCGGGGATATTACATAAGGTATTAAAAGCAGGGGGTTTAACACAATAGGTATTCCGAAAGCGAGCGGCTCCTGAATATTGAACAGCATGGCCGGCATACCGAGTTTGGAGACCGCCTTCCAGTCGTCTCTTTTAGAAACTATAAATATCGCTATAGGCAGGGCTATCATGTAGCCAAGCGTTGCTTCAAAGAAGCCGTTGGTGAATATGTAGGCGGCTTCCCCCGTCTGGTTTGCGAGCTGGGCCGGTAAATACACCATGTTTTGAATAACGGCGGTTACGTTGTGGCCGTGTATACCGAACCACCAGAAAAACCACGCCAAAAACTGATAGGCGAGCGCGAAGCCCAAACCTTGCGAGAAGTTCATAAGCGGCGCCTGCAAAATGCCGTACAGCACGTCGTTAATCGCCGGTTTTCCTATCCATGTAAGGAAGGACTGGATGAATGTAACCACGAACAGCGTTATTATGGCCGGAATTACAACGGCGAAAGATTTGGACACGGCTCCCGGCACGCTGTCCGGCAGTTTAATTGTTAGTTTCGGCGTTTTGGTGAGTTTTACAAACATCCATGTAACAAAGGTTGTAACGATAATTGATGTAAGCACCGCTGAACTGCCAAAGTAAGACATGGGGAAGCCGGCTACGGAGGCGGATTCGAATGCGCCGGAAGGGTTCTGGACGAAGGTTTTAATTGAATGCGGCGTTACAAGCAGGTAGGACGCGAGTGAAACCGCCGCTGGAAGCAGGGGCTCCGTGCTTTTCCACATTTTGGCGAGCCTGTAACCGAACACAAAACTTAACAGGAGTGAAAAAATTCCGAAAGTTACGTTTACAACGGCTCCGCAAAGGCCCTGTATTTTGCGGCATACATCCACAAAAGCGCTTGCGGCGTATGCGTCCCCCGCCAAACCGCCTGAAAAAAACTTGCCCAAATTAAGGCCGCCGTCCCCCAAAATTGTGCCGAACGGTTCAAAAACAACCCAGTTAAGGATGCCGAACAGGGAGCCTACGATAATGAAGGTTACAAGCGTGCTGAAAGAATCCCTCATACATAGCAGGTAACGGTTGCTTGAAACAACGTTTGCGAGCGGCATAAGCATCTGTTCAACTTTGT
The DNA here is from genome assembly GCA_031281945.1 of Spirochaetaceae bacterium. Classification (GTDB taxonomy): domain Bacteria; phylum Spirochaetota; class Spirochaetia; order Treponematales; family Breznakiellaceae; genus JAIROZ01. The sequence continues at coordinate 31,864 of JAITER010000060.1, forward strand.
CTATCGTTTTTTGCATCGACATAAACGCCCCCTTGTTTATAACTTAAGCTCTACGGCTTGTTTTAAAACGGCCTCGCCGTTAATCGTTCCGTAATGCTTCATATCAATTAAAGCGACCGGCGCCCTCCCGTTCACCACTTTTTCAATGTTGGGCCTCATGTGCCTTATCTGCGGGCCGACCAGCACGCAGTCGATTTTTTCTTTGGAAATTAAATCTTCCAGCACTTCCACGGAATAGGCGGCTATATCCGCTTCAATCCCCTTTTCCGCCGCTACTTTTTGCATCTTTTGAACCAGCACCGAAGTAGACATCCCCGCGTTGCACACCAAAACAATTCTCATAAATTTACCTCGCGTTTTTAGTTTTCCGGCTTCTAAGAAACCGGTTTACGCCCATATATCCGCGGGCGTTGCGGAATTAAACACTAACTAGAGCTACGCCGGAACGGAAGTTTCCGCGGGTCAAGCAGGCCAAGCCCTGCCAAATACGCCCGCCCTGCTTAACTCAATTGGCCCGGCCAACCGGTTTTAGTTTTATTCCATAAGGCGTTCTTAAAATTGCCCTGAAATCTGCAAAACGCGGTTTGGCGCCTCCGGTTCAGCCCTTTAAAACACAAAAAACACAGACGCCAAAAAGCCTGTGTTTCACGTAAAAAATTAGCGAATATAATTTATAATTTGTCTGTAAGTTGTTATATATTAAGCAATTAGCGGGGGGGGGGGGGGGGTAATGCATACCGCGCAACTCTTTAAAAGCCGGTTTTTGGAAAATTGAAAAGCTTTTTAAACCGCTCATAAATTTACAGTCCTTTTTTTTCAAGCTTTTATATTTTAGGCGCGTACGAAAAAGCGGATGCGATGCGGCGCAGCTTTTTCACCGCCCGCCTGTTCATCCTTAATGTCAGCGTTCTCTTCCGGCGCACACCGTTAAAAGGGAACGCTGACATTTACTGTTCTATTTTACAGCGCAAAAGTAAAAAGTCAAGTCTGGCGGGAGCGGCGGAAGTTTGCTTTGGCGCCGGTCTTTTTTGCCGCTCGCTAAAAACAGACCAGCGGTTTTTTTCTAGAATCCCAATCGCCCTATATGCGGAATCAAAGTCCGGCCACGGGTATAAAGATTGCAAAGTCTGCAGCGTTTGATTTTTGTAATCGCGCAATACGGCCTGGCGCGTTTTAGCCAAAGCCGCGCTTTCCATAAGATGCGGTATAACAAAACATTGAGACGACAGCAACACGATTAGAATTAGGCTAACGCTTCCCTTTACAAGGCGGTTAAAGGCCGTAAGAGGCGCGGCGTTGTTGAATTCCGCGGGCGCCATAAGCGCCAAGCCGGTGGGGATAAACAATGAAAAAGTTGTGTACCGCGACGCTAAAACCGCTTGCCACCCCATTCCCGATCTGCCAAGCGCGATGGAGGCGCAAAACGCGCAGCCAAAATATATCAAACAAAGAGGGAATATGTGTTCCGCAACTTTCTTTTTTATAATTAAATATACGGTGAGGGAAGCGGATAAAGCGAAAATCAACATACCGGCGGCCAGGTATAAAATAACGGAGCGGAACGGGAAAATGTTTCCAATACACATAAAAAAAGACAGCGCCGCCCGCGCCGGCGATTTCATAAAATAAACTCCATGGTGAACCGGCGGGGAATAATCATAGAAATAAAGCGTAAAAGTAAAAATCGCCAATATAACAAGCGGAAGCATATATTTTAAACGCGGCTTTTCCCCGGAAAGAAAAAGCAAAAACACCACGCCGGCGGCTGCCGGAAAAATAAACAAACCCTGCATTGATGAAAACGAAGCGATAAAACCAGACGCCATTGAAATGAAAAGATAGCGAAACTTTTTTCCCGTATACCAGCGGCTAAAGCAATAAAAACAAATGACGGAAAAGGCGGCCGTCATTAAAAACCCCGTCTGAAACCCCCACAGAATATTTTCGCTTTGAATGATGTTGAAACAGCAAAATCCAGCCGCCAGGCCGAAAAAGAGGCGTTTTACTTTTAAAGGCGCGGTTTTACATACAATATTGGTTTTTAGATGCAAAAGATAACACGCGTACATCGCCAGCATTAAAACCCACGAAATATACATATTCACTTTAACGTTAAAATTGGACGCCAGGGCGCTGAACAGAAACACAATTTTTGGGAAAAATATGCGGTGTTCGTTATGTCGCGCGAAAAATTCCCCGAATTGCGGGCCCCGTTCAAGAACGCCGTCTATAAACGGAACCAACTCCCATTCATCCCAAAACGGGGCGTTTACGCCAAAAACCGCGACTACAAGCAAGAGCGCGAAAGGCGGCAGTATCAGCAAATAGCGCGAAGGGCCGGCCCCCCCCCCCCCCCCCCCGACTGAAAGCCGGCCCGCGGCGTAGGCGCGCGGAGACGGCGCCGTGAGCAAGAACAA
>JAITER010000062.1 GCA_031281945.1 Spirochaetaceae bacterium
GACTCCTAAAAAAAACGCGCCGTGAACTACGCGAGAACACGGCGCGTTTTTTCATCTTTTACTGCGGCTGTGGATTACACATTCTTGAATACTAAAACTTCATAGTCGGTGACTTTTACCTCGGAGCCGCCATACGGAATATTGGCCGCGCCAAATTCCTTGCGAACTTTACCGATATGCACTCCGTTTTTATAGTTGGCTCGAGCAATATAAAGCGGCTTCCCGTCCGCCTCTTTGCCGACTGGTATCGCGCCGTCAGGAATGTTTCCATTGCTAGCTTTGACCCAATTAATCATAATTATCTCCTTTATCTTATAAGGCTTGAAAAACCTTTACAGGCTTCATAAATTATTCTATCGTATTTTCTTTGTTTTTGTCAAGCTCGCGTTGCCTTACTGAAAATGTTAGCGAAAAGAGGCCATGTCTCAAATTGAAAATGTCACCCAAATTACAATAGGGACTCTCAAAGGAGGGCGGCCCGATTGGGTTAACTATGCAAGAAAACAGGCGGCGGCGCGGGAATATACACTCCGTCGCCACAAGGCGGCCAAAAAAGAAAAACGGGCTTTGCTTGACGAGTTTACCCGCCTAGCCGGCACCGCCATCGGAAATCCGCCGTCCGCCTCTTAGTCGCCCGTCCGGGGAAGTCCCGGCCTACACCGACGGGAAACCGGTAAAACTCAAACCGAAAAAAAACGGCCCGCCAACCGCAAGGGGAAGCGCTTCTATACCGATGAGGCCGCCGCCTCCCTCCGCCCCCGGTCCGGGCCTTCTTCTGGCACAAACACGGCAATATCCCGCCCCCCCTCTCGCCGGCGCGGCAGACGCCCTTCATCGCGCAACGGCCGGCCTTACGCATCACCGCCGAGGTCAAGGCAAAACTTCCGCAGATAAGCCCCGCCGCCATAGACCGGCGCCTGAAAAAAGACAAAGACGCCCTCAAGGCTCACGGGAAAAGCCGCGCCAAACCCCTCGATTCCATGAAAAGCCGCATCCCTATCCGCGCCTTTTACTCAGAACGGGAACGGAAAACTCCCGGCTTCCGGCAAACCGACGCCGCCCGCCACTGCGGACAGGCTGCGTATGGCGACATTTTCTAAATGAGGCGCCCATGCCTTTCGGCAACATTTCAAAATGAGGCGTTTCGGCATATTTAACAAATAAACTGCGGACGTCTTTACAGGTCAAAAGAGAACCCCTTTACACCGCAAGTTCACAACTCTTCCTTATCTTCCAACAACCCCCCGCCGTTTGTTGTATTCCAACGCTTTTAGCTTCAAGACGGCGGTTGCGCCAGTTTTAGCTCGTCCCGCGCCCCTCCTTTTCAATCCTCTTGAAATCGTCAGCCCCACGTCTTTTTCTATACAACCAAAGCTTGGCGGTAGACGCTTTGCCGGTATAATAGATTTGTTGCAAGATACACAACGAAGTCCAGTAAGTTTTAGCTCAACTGCATAATCATCACAGCGGCGTTATAAATTAAAATGACTCTGTGTAAAATAGAGTTGTTCAAAAACTTCAATTTGTGAACAACAAGCGCTAACAACAGTGAAATGCCAAGCGTTTTGCAAGATTTATTTCAATAACCAACCGGGTTGTCGAACAAATCTAATGACTATAGCACAGGCTAAGAATACAGCTAAAGATGAATACGGGTTGTCATAGAACATATCAATGCGAAAATAAAAACATACAAAAGTATGGTATATCAATATTGGAGGCGTTACTTTAATCGGTATTCACTAAGAACGACCTTAATTTGTGGTATTATAAACCATGACATGCGAGTTTAGATGATTATTAAACAAGTCTATTAAAAATCTAAAAGGACTTGATATTTGTAAAAATTCGTCTATAATAAAATGCAGGTCATTTTTTGGAGGTTTTGTATGAAATTAGATTATCAAGTCGAATTAGAAAAATATATACACAGGTTGGAGAATATAAAATAATGGCGTTGGCGACCAGTAGCAAAAATCATCCTACGGTAAGGCTTATGAGTTGTATTGTTTATGAAAATAAAATATTTTTTCAGACAGGAACCGATCTAATAAAATATAAACAAATTTGTGAAAACAACAATAGAGTTGTTCGGAAACTTCATGTTTTCGAACAACTTCCGCTTGAAAACGCAAAATGCGCAGCATTTTGCAAGACTTGAGCGACAACCAACCGGGTTGGCGAACAAGTCCAATGTCGCTTTATGTAGTGATAATATACAGATAGAAGGGATTGCTAATATTCTTGGAAGAATAAATGATAATCAAAACAATGAAATAATTGAAACGTATAAAAAATATTATAAAAGCTCTTATGAAACATATATGCATAATGAAACAGAAGTGTTAATAGAAATAGTGTTAAGAAAAATAGTAAAATGGGATTACGAAGACGGCAAACCATATCGTATATTTATCGATACAGATAATAAACAAGCCAGAAAGGAAATGTATCCAATAAAAAGTATTTTGTAAAGAATCTAAATACTTGAATGGACTTGTTCGCAAACTCTATTGATTGTCTACTAACCTGCGGTTAGCTTGCAAGTCATTGCAAAATGCCTGGCATTCTGCGTTTTCAAGCAGAAGTTGGCTGAATCAAGCCCAGGCTTGATTCAGCTTGCAGAAACTGAAGTTTCCGAGCAACTCTATTTCTTTGCGGCGGGCGTATATTTGTTTAGTGGAACAAATATACATGGCGGGAGAAACGGGGTGTAAATTATCCACAGAATCGAGAGGCATAATAACACCACGATACAAACAAAAAATTTGGTGTTGATTACAAATCAACATTTGAACGTCAAGTTTTTTATAAAGCATTTGGTTTTATTATACAAAACAATATGGCGCCAAATAAATATGAAAGCTGTATACGATGGCGTGGAAATGTTCCCCAGTATAGCCGGGCGCAAAGCAGACCGCCCTGGCCATGGACGGCGCATGGCGTTGGATAATGCTTTTATTTTTATAATAATTGGATGCTATACAAAAAGGACAAGAAATTTTGTTGCGATATGCGGGAGTCTCAGGCCGAAGATGCGGCGCTCTTGAAAAAACATACGGCCTTTTTTGGGAGACATAGGGACATTATCTCAATAGCCATTTTTTGCTACCGCCCCGGCGCCGCGATCAGCGTGTCGTCTGTGTTGCCGAAGCCGTCAGCGCCAATCGGCACAATGTCGCCGCCGCCTGCCTGATTTGGGGACGCCGCCTCTGGTGTATGCGCCGCCCGCGCCCCACTCAGCGGCGCTCGCAACCACCCGTAGCGCCACAAGTCCTCGTCTGGCAAAAATGTTTTTGGTGAAACCGTCGCTGTCCGTGCCGCCCTGTATTCTGCCGCCAGACATGGTGAAAACGGACGCCCCTCTGGCCTCCACGCGTAGCCCCGCCATTGTCGCCCGTAATCGCGTGCCTTTCATGGTGAACACGGACGACCCTCTGACATCCACGCTGCCGCCTGACTGTGGGAGGCCGCCTCTCGTGTATGCACCGCCCACGCCCCACTTAGCGGCGCTCGCGGCCACTCGTAGCGCCGCAAGTCCTTGTCTGCCGTAGGTGTTTTTGGTGAAACCGTCGCTGTCTGTACCGCCCTGTATTCTGCCGCCTTCCATGTTGAACACGGACAACCCTCTGACATCCACGCGTCGCTGTCCGTGTCGCCCGTATCACGCCGCCAGACATGGTGAGCACGGACAACCCTCTGACATCCACACCGCCGCCATTGTTGCCCATAATCGCGCCGCCAGACATGGCGAACGTTCCCTTCCACACCTCCACGCCGACGCCCCCTCTCTTGCGCCGTTGCCCGTATAACGCCGCCCCAGACATGGCGAACACGGACGACCCTCTGACATCCGCGCCGCCGCCGATATTATCGCCCGTATTGCGCCGCCAGACATGGTGAATACGTTGCCTCCAGTCATCCCCGTACGGCCGCCCGCCATTGTCGCCCGTAATCGCGCCGTTTTTCATGATAAGCTCGCCGCCGGCCCACACGCCTACCAACGAGGCGTCGTTGTCCATAACGCCTACCAGCGTTACTCCGTCAAGGGTGAGTTTCCTGTCATTGCTAATGTCAAATAAACGCCCATTGATATTCAGGTTGATTGTCCCGCTCCCGTTGATGGTTATCAATCTTGCGCCTTTGCCGGCCCCAGCCGATTCTGTTTGACGGAGCGTTCACCTTGCCGTTCATGAGCCAGAGGCCGCTATCTCCGGCCATATCAAGCGTAACGCCGGCAGGCACGGCGAGTCTTTTTGATACGCCTACGCTCTTGGTGAGTGTTACCGTATCGCCGTTTACTGTTGCGCTCCCATTGTTCATGGTGTTGAGGTCTGCGGATAATTGCGCCGCTCCGCCGGGCCGCTTCCCGCCGCCAGACTGACCATCGCCTGCCTGAGCAGACAGGCCCGTTTACGGCGTTGCGGTCGTGGCGCACCCCGCAAGCGCCGAAAAAATGACGGCAATGCGGGGCGCCGTAACCGTGTTGAAAAAATGTTTTATTTACATATTGTTTTCCATAATAATTATTCTAAATTGCTATAGGGCAAATATCTTAACCGCCAATATATATCATAAATGTTTAATGTGAACAACGCCTTTTATAAAAAATGTAAATATTTCATGCGGCATAGACGCATCAGATTCCATAAGTTTGTGTGCGCATTTCGCATAACAGGAGTGTATGTAAGACCCGCATTACGGTCTTGCGCCGCTTCGCCGCCAGTAGGCGGCTCGGCCTTTGCAACGGCTATGCCTCCCGCGGCTCGCTACACCCGCATTTTGTCTGACCTGGCCGCATTTTCCAGTGGGCGGCGACGCCACGCAAAGCCATTGTTCGAACTGCCAAACCGTCGCATACAGCTGAAATGTTATGCGCAATTGGCTTGAAAATTTAAAAATTTGCAAAAAAGACTTGATATATCAGTCTCAATATAGTAGAAATATTGATAAAGCAAAAACACGACTCATGTCGCATAACAGGTCTGTGTGTGAGGCCGGCAAAGCGGGTCTTGCAGCGTTTCGGGCTACGGATGTGTCAAGAAACAACTTGACGCTTTCGCCGTGCTATCTCTGACGGTTCTTAAAGGCTCGCCGCCTACCAGTTTTTGGGTTCAAAGCCTTCGGGCGGCTGAAGCAGTTCCACCTGTTCGCCTATAAATTCCAGGACGAAAATACCGCTTTTGTAGGCGTAATTTTTTATATCAGGTTGCACCATGCCGCCGGATATAGCGCCTATCAGCGTTTTTTCGTTGATCATTTCCGGCGGGCTTCCGCGTATAAGCTCCATCCTTTTTAGGTGCTCGTCCACTTCATATTTATTGTTTAACTCGCCTTTCACCTCAACGGCCACGCAAAAGGCCTCGTTTACAAACAAAACGTCTATATCGGTTATTACGCTGGAGCTTTCATCATAAATAGGGATGCGCTGATAGACGCGGTTAAATTGATACCCTTGAGCGTTTTCCCAAAACCGGGCTGAAATAAGGACTTCTATCATTTTACCGGTGGAAAGGTTTACCCGTCCGTCGCAATCGTATAAATCCGCGCTTTTTTCCAGAAGTTTTAATTGATATTTCGCTTCTTCGTGTTTTTTTTCCGAACGCTCAATATACATGGCCGCATCCGCCAGTTTTTTATCGATTTCCAGGCCGTTTTCCTTGATTTGCTCAACCGCCTCCCTTAATTTTTTAGTCGCTTCTTTGAATAAAACATGCGCTTCTTTTCTGGACGCCAAAAGAGAAGTCCTAATCTTTTCAAGATTCAAACCTCCCGCCGTTTCACCGTAATATTCAGCGCTACTTTCCATCACAAAGATTCTCCTTTTAAGTAAAAATAGCGGAATGTAAGATTTTTGTAAACATAAAAACTATGATTTTCGTCAGATTAAATTGTTCCAATACTTGAAGTTTTAGAACAACCTTAGATAAAAGAATTTAACAACCGCCGGCGCGTCCAAAATAAAAAAAGCGCGGTTACGCCGCGCAAACAGCGTAACCGCGCTTTTTTAAGAATTAACTATTTGAGCTGTCAAAAGCTTCAGTTTTGAAACAGGCTTCCAGTTCATCACGTTCCAAATATCATGTTTGGCAACCAGAGAACTAAATCCGGCAAGAAAACTAAAATCGCCAATTCCAGAAGAACCGCTCCCAGGAATGGCAAACTTGCTTTTGTATAATCTTCTACAGGGCATTTTATAATCCCGCAAACCGTATACAAAGCCGACCCTATGGGCGGAGTCATCACTCCTAACGTTACAACTGTAGCCATAAGCACGCCAAAGTGAACCGGATCTATCCCTGCGTCTTTTACCATGGGCAGGAAAATTGGGGTAAGAAGCAGGAAGTTTACGTTGCTGTCCACAAACATTCCGGTGATAAACAAAAATCCCAGCATAATGAGCACAAGCGTCTGCGGGTTTTCTGTTATTCCGAAAATCATGGAGCTAAGAATGACCGGCAACTTTACCCAGGTAAGCGCGTAGCTAAACGGGCCGGACATGGCGATTATAAGCATTATGGCGCCGTTGTCTTTAAGCGTGGTTATAAGCGCCTCTTTAAAATTCTGCCAATTAAGCTCTTTGTAGACAAAGCGGCCTATCAAAATCGCGTAAATGACGGCGAAAGCGCCAGATTCCGAAGGAGTAAATATGCCGAAACGTATCCCTACGATAAGAATAACAGGGAAAAGCAAGGCCCATACGGATTCTTTAAGGTTTTCAATCAATTCTTTTATTGAAAATTTTAGTCCGCCGGCGGCGGGTGGGTCGTAGCGGTGATAACGGGAAGTTATTGAAGTTGTAGTCATTAAAAACGCCATCATCAAAACGCCGGGGATGAGGCCCGCGGCGAAAAGCCGGCCTATGGAAACCTCGCCTACGAAACCAAAGATGATAAGGCCCAAACTAGGCGGAATTGTAGCCGTAATAAGGGCTGTAATGCAGTTTACTGCGCAAATGTAGCCTTTTTTGTAGCCTATCCGCATCATTTCGGGCCCAAGGATGCGCGTCTCCATAGCCGCATCCGCCGTGGCCGAACCTGAAACGCCGCCCATCAACGTGCTCATAACAACGGAAATTTGGGCGGTGCCGCCGTACATCCCCCGCGTTAAAAGACGCGCAAGACCAAGCAAGCGGTTCGTTATACCGGACACATTCATTAAGTTGCCCGCGAAAATAAAAAAAGGCACCGCAAGGAAGGCGAAAGACTGGCTTTGCGAAACTATCATCTGTGTAGCCGTTTCGTATGTAAGGTAGGGAACCGTAAAAAAATACGCGAAACCGGCTATACCTATAACAAACGCTATAGGCATCCCAATTACCAGGAAAATAACAAAACAAATGAGCAATAACGACATTATCTCCCCTCCTTAAAGACGCCTTTCCGTATACAATTGCGTATCTTTAGAATTGTAGAAAAAACCATGGAAAACGCGGCTGTAACAAGACTTAAAGTAACAAATGAAAACGGTATGGGAATGGATTGATATGTGCGTACACGATCCACAACCGCCAGGCGCAATCCAAAAATAATTATTACGACAAGCGCAATAAGCACAATTAAATAAATTAAAATTTGTATTATGTTTTGAACGCTTTTAGGCAATTTGCGCGTAAACAGGTCTATACCTACCAATTGCCCGCTGCGCCAGGCTATGTCCGCCCCCAAAAAAGCGGTCCACGCAAGCAGAAAGAGCGCAAGGTCGATGTTCCACGACATAGAAAGGCGAAAACCGCGGAGTATAGCCGATAGAAAAACAAAAGCGACAAGGAATAAAAATCCTCCGCCGCACAATCCTACTTCTATTTTGCAAAGTATGTTATATAACTTTTTCATGTCGCCTCTTAAAATAAATAAATAAATAAAATAGCGAACCGGCAAATACGAAAAACAGACTTTCGCTATTTGTTTTACAGGCAATAAGCGCGTTTGGAAGCGTTAAACCATAGGCTTAACCGCGCTTCTAAACGCCGCGCAAACCCGCCCGCACGGGGTTTACGCGCCTACTAGTTCAGACGGGGAACCGTATAAAACAGCCCCCGCCATGAATTAAATGCCAAGCTGGGAAAAGAGTTTGTCTTTAAGACCGTCAGAGAATTTGAGGTCGTTGTTAACATAAAGCGGGTTAATCGCGTTCTGGAATTCAGACACGTCCACTTCTCTAATAACTACGCCTTTCTCTTTCATTTGCTGATAGTAGCTCTCTTCTTCTCCGGCTATTATACCGCCGTATTTTGTGGAAGCGGCGCGCATCGCGTCCACAAAAACTTTGCGGTCCGCCTCCGGCATACCTTTAAGAAGCGCCGTGGAGCAAACAAATGCGGACTGGAGCATATAATGATTTGTTAACGCGAGGTTTTTAGCGACTTCGTAGATGGCGGCGCCAAAAGCCGCAGACACCTGAACTTCGCATCCGTCAAGCGTCTTCTGCTGTATGCCGGGAAGAACTTCGCCCCAGGATATAGCGATGTTGGCGAAACCATAGTATTTGGCGAGGTTGTTGCCTACGTCGTTGCCGAAACCGCGTATGCGCAATCCTTTAAGATCCGCTACTTTTTCGACAGGTTTCACCGTATAGAAATTGCGGAAACCGTTGTACGTATCGACCACAAACGTAATTCCCTGCGCCTCAAGCTTGGACTGCCACTCTTTGAACAGTTCGGTGTCGGGGAGTTTGTCCAGCAAAGAACGGTCCGTCAAAACATACGGCGCCATTAAAATGTTGAGGTCGGGAATGGCGAACTGGCTGGCCAGGCGCCCGGGGTCGGACGGCACTACGAGAGGCACGCCTGTTTTGGCCTGGGTTACAAGGTTATCCGTGTCGCCGGAAAGGGCGCCGTTAACCTGAACGCTGGCGTCAAAACGCCCTGTAGCGTTAAGAACATCGGCGACCTCCTGCATCATCCGTCTCTGGCCCGTAGAAGCGGCCTCGACGCCGGCGAATGTTACGCTAACTTTTGCCGCCGCGGGTTCCTTTTTTTTACAACCCGCAACGGTAATCGCAAGCGCGCAAAGCGCCGCGACGCCGCATTTTAATACAAATTTTTTGTTTAAAAACATAATTCCTCCTGAATGTTTCTAGTCTTTCAGTATCTTGCTTTTTAGGTTGCTTTACAAGTGGGAAGCTTTAAAAACAAACGGCTTATATTTATTGTTACAATAAATTATATCTGTTATTGCAAAGATTACAAAATACTGAAATTCGCCGGAAAGCCTTTGCGGGTTTTCAGGGTTAGGCGGCGGCGAAGCGCGTGGAACTCGATTGTAATTCAAAACACATCCTAAACACCCCTTAATTTAAGAGCTTTTTTAGGCGTTCTATTTCGTTCTGCTTGTCTTCTACGGCTAGACGGCAGGCGGCGCGGATATGCTTCGCCAACGCGAGGTTTAAGCCGCATTTTTCAGCGATTTCCTCCGGTTCCGCTAGCGACAGCGCATCCAAAGTGGAAAATGTTTTAATAAGGCGCATAGCCCGCTCTTTGCCTATCCCTTCCACGGATTCCAGAACGGAGAAACAAAGGTCTTTTGACCGTAATTTTTGGTTAAGGGTGGTGGCGAAACGGTGCGTCTCGTCCCGCACGGCTTGCAACGTCTTTAACGCCTCGCTTTGACGGGAAAGGCGTATTGGAACGGAGGAGCCGGCGGTGTAAATTTCTTCATCGCGTTTTGCCAAACCCGCTATAGGGACGTTGATTTTTAATTCGTTCAAAACCTCCGCGGCGGCGTTCACCTGCCCTATTCCGCCGTCCACAAGAATTAGATCGGGAAGCGGGGATTTTTCTTTTAGAAGGCGCGAATAACGGCGCCGCACGGCTTCGCGCATGGCCGCAAAATCGTCCACCACCCCAACCACCGTTTTTAGTTTGAACAGGCGGTAGTTTTTTTTATCCGGCCTGCCGTCCTTAAAAGAAATAAGGCTCGCAACCGGATGTTTTCCGTCTAGTTGGGCTATGTCGAATCCTTCTATGCGCGAAGGTTTTTGAGGCAGGGAAAGGACGGTTTTTAATTCAAGAAGCGCGGGTTCTTTTCCGCGCTCGTTAAGGCGCCTTTGCAGGTCTTCTTTCGCGTTAAGCGCAACCATATTGATTACAGCGGAATCCTGCGGCGTTTGCGCTTTGCAAAAAATTACGCTTTCTAAAAAAGTGTTGTTAAAATAAGCATACATTTGATTTTTCAAATATTCTGGAATGTTTTCAAAAACGTCCGCCGGTAAAATTATGCGCGGCGCCGGCTGGCGGCTTTCGTTATAGTAGCTTGTTATAAACGTAATCAGGGTTTCCGCGTCTTCCGCGGCGGAGCGCGTCGAATACAGCTCGCGGCCCGTAAGCCGGCCTGAACGGAACATAAAAACAGAAAATGAAGTGAGCAGCCCGCTGGAAGAAAGGGCGATGTAATCGCGGCCCTGCGGGTCAAAGTCCACCACGGAATTGGAAGCCTGGGATTCTGTAATCGCGTTTATGCAGTCTCTAAAGTACGCGGCTTGTTCAAAATTTTGTTTTCTGGCGCATTCATGCATTTGTTTTGTTAAATCAATAACAAGGCCGTCCGTTTCGCCTTCCAAAAGCCGTTCCGCCCGCTCAATCAACCGCCCGTATTCTTTTACGCTTATTTTCCCGGCGCACGGCGCTTTGCAACGCTTAATGTGGTAATACATACATGGCGATGATTTCTTTTTTAAACGTTTACATTTGCGAAGCGTGAATAATTTATCTATAATCTCAATTAAAGAATCCATCGCGTGTACATTCGCGTACGGCCCAAAGTAACGCGAACCGTCTTCAATCACCACGCGCGTTTTGAATATACGCGGAAAATCTTCGTGTGTTACACGTATTACGGGATATGATTTTCCGTCCTTTAACGAAATGTTATATTTTGGCGAATACTGCTTGATAAGCGTATTTTCCAAAAGCAGAGCTTCGTATTCATTGGAAACTATAATTGTTTCGATTGACCTTGCGCGGCGCAGAAGAGCCGTTGTTTTTACGTCTTTCACCCCGCTAAAGTATGACAAAAGCCGCTTGCGCAACACTTTGGCTTTGCCGACATAAATAACGCCGGAATCTTCACCGCGCATAATATAACAGCCGGGCGCGCGCGGGGCGTCCTGCGCGGATTGTTTGATTAAATTAAAATATTTTTTTTCGTTTTCACGTTCCACGGCGCTGTTTACATAATTGAGCTTGTTCCAGACTGGTTTTGGAACGCATTCAATTTACAACCAAACCGGAACCCGTAACAGCGTTCCAGACGGCGTCTTCTATTTTTTGGGGAGGCAGGCCCGCATCCAAAACAAACACTTCGCTTCCCTGGCTTCTGCAAAAATCCAGATTTTTCAGGTACGCCTCGCGCGCTTTTTTTTGAAAATCAAGCGTTTCAAAAATTTCTTTTTTGTCGCGGCCTTTAATCCGGGAAATCGCTTTTTGGGCGTCCAGGTCAAAAAAAAACAATTTTTCTGGAGCCGGAAAATACGCGTTCATTTTTTTGGGCGCGTCCTCCCCGCATTCAATTCCCTGATACACTATGGAAGAAAGCACATAACGATCACAGAAAACAAGTTTTTTTTTACACGCCTCAATTATTCCGTCAGGCGCGAAAAGGTGAACGGCGCGATCCGCGGCGAACAGGCAAGCGAGATGCGGGGCGCTTAGTTTGTGTTTACCGGAAAGGACGCCGCGTAACAAAATTCCAGTTTCGCGATCTGTGGGTTCCGCCGTAAAAAAGGCGTCCAGCCCGCTCGCGGCGGCCCTACTTTTTATGCGGGCCAGCGCCGTGCTGGTTCCAGACCCGTCGCCGCCCTCAAAAACAATAAAATTTTTTAAAACATCCATATTTTTAATATTAGTTGTTCGGAAACTTCAGTTTCCGCCGCCCTTAAGCCAAGCATAGCCGCGCCTGGCTTGTACGGCCTATTTGCGCAACCGCCAAACCCGTCCGCAATCCAAAGCCCATCTGCTTCGCGCATACGCCGAAAACGCGGCGGCTTCCGCGGAAAAAAACTTAGCCAAATCCGTCCACAGGCCGGTTTCTTCGTTATACGCCGGAAGCGCCCCGCGCCGCCAACTGATTTCGTTTATACGGGACGGTATCGTTTTACCAAAATACTCAGAAGCGGCGCCCGCAGACTGTTGCATAACGTAAGCCATGAATTCATTTACAATCAAATACTCATCATTTATATCATACTGCTGATAATCAAAGTATGAAACAAGAAATCTTTTTGCGGCGCCGTCCAGGTTTTTCCAGCGTTCATAAGCGAAATTCCTAAATTCTTCGTCTATAAAAAATATGCCGTGAAACCCCTCGTGCGCCATAAACAACAGCCGTAAATATTCCCCGGATTCTCTTGATATTGAAACCACGGCGCCCCGGCCTTCGGCGATTCCGGTTGCGGTTTCGCGTATGATATTGTTTGAAAGCAGTATTTCACGCAACTCTTCTTCTTCTTTGTTAATTTGAAAGTTTTTTTCTTTTACCAAATTAAAAAAAGCGGCGAGCGTCCGGGCGCTGTAGTCGTGGGCGTTCCAGCCGTGGCTATCCGCCATTTCTTCGTCTTTAAGCAGTTTGCCGCGAAAGCCTTTTTTTTCGGAAAAGAAAGCCAGCCGCTTAAAAAGGCGGTCTTGCGCGGCGTAACCGGCTGTGTCAAAAATCAGGATGGACGGGAAGCTTTCCCAGCGAAAGACTTCGTAGCGTTCATCCCGCCAGGAAACCTGGGGGAAATTAAGGACGAAATAAGCGTCCGCCAGCCTGGGTTCCGGGAAGGGCGGGGTTTGCGAGGCTACGGCGAGGAGGCGCGACGTCCGGCCCGAAAATTCAACGGGGTAAGGGTCTGGGCCTATAGCGGCGGAGGGGAAGGTTAGAAAAAGCCCGTCGCCGCCCGGATGCGGCAGGCAGTTAAACGCGCGTTCCGCGAAAACAGCCTTCGCTCCAAATTGCGCCGCGCCGGAAACCACCTGGGCCCTGCCTGAAATTTTATACTCTTGCGGCGGGGATATAATGTAGGCGTCGCGGTCTTTTACAAATGTTACAAACGGCGTTAGTTCAACACCGCCGCCTGACAATGAAAACCCAAGCTCGCGCGGAGTTATTTTAAACGATTTAATTCGCATAACAAGGTTTGAACCCTTTACGCCTCGTGTCGTTATGTGCAATTCTTTGATTGAATTTTCGCCGCCGGAAGAAACAAGAGGTGTTTTATAACGTATAGACTCCCCGCGAGAAATTTCTTGCTGTAAAAAATCAAGAGTGAACGGGAGAGACCACGATTCCAAACCGGTTTTTAGCGCGGCGGATTCATCTGATTCAACGAACATATTTATTTCGTATTCAATTTCCAGCGAGGAATTTTCTCCAAAAACAGCTTCTTTTGAAAGTGAATACACATATTCGCCGTTTTTTTCAAATCTGATTTCTCCGGCGGCGGCCTCTTTTGAATGAGCGGCAAGATATTCAGAACCGCCGTTTTCGTCAAAAAACAGAATTGGCGATTCTTCGCTGTATTTACAACCCAAAATAAATAAAAAGAATATACACAAAAAAAATGTATAATATATTTGAGCCGGCGGCGCCGGCCCGTCTTCTTTACAAAACAGGGTTTTACTTTTATTTGATTTTATTTTCATTACTTTCGCACTTTCGCCGTTATTTCCACTCAAGGCGCTATTAAAGTTTCCAGACCTACGCTCATCATTTGTTTAAAACCCCTTTCACGCTCGCCGCTTTCCAAACTTTCGCCTGTTACAAGGCTGTCGCTTATAGTAAGAATAGAAAGGGCGCTTACTCCGAATTTCGCGGCGAGCGTGTACAATTCCGCCGTCTCCATCTCCACGGCCAGCGCCCCGTACCGCGCCCAGATTTTCCAGGCGCAGTTTTCGTCGTAAAAAAGATCGGTGGTAAATACGCCGCCGCAATGCGGCTCTATTCCGGCGTTTTGCGCGGCTTGATAAGCGGCGCGCAAAAGTTTAAAACAGGCGCAGGCGGCGTACGAACCCCCGTTAAAGCGGCGCGGGTTTATAGCGGAATCGGTGGACGCCGAAAGAGCTATCACCAAATCACGCGCATTTAAATCTTTTTGTATAGCTCCAGCGGTTCCTATGCGTATAGCTTTTTTGACGCCGTATTCTTTAAACAACTCATTCGCGTATATCGAAATAGACGGCGCGCCCATGCCGGTGCTCTGCACGGATACGCGGCTTCCTTTGTAACGCCCGGTAAAACCAAACGCCCCCCGCACCGTGTTATAGCAAACCGCGTTTTCCAAAAAATTCTCCGCTATAAATTTAGCTCTTAAAGGGTCGCCCGGCAAAAGAACCAGCGGCGCCACGTCTTCTTTTTTTGCGGCTATATGCGTAGACATTATTCCTCTCCCTGCCACCATTTCTTTGGCAAAATGAAAACCCCTATAAAAGTGGGGGCGCTGTACACCGGGGTGAGCGTTACGCCGTTTATCCCCACCGCGCATATATAAAGTGAAGCGTAAGTGTAACGGGAGGCGCCTGACGAGATGGTTTTACCGGCTACGTCCCTGTTTATCGCGGAAGTAGCGTTCTCGCTTTTGTTAAGGGCTTCGGTGTTTACAAAACGCCCGTCGAAATCGCCTGAGGAAGTCTTTGGAACCGGCGAAAAAAGCCCGCTTCCGGTGGAACGGCGCAAAGTGAACTCAAGACCGCCTTTTACAAGGCGGGGAGGGAGGCCCGGCGACACGTCCGAAAAATCAAAAGCAATGGAAAAAGCGCCTGTTTCCCCAAGTATATCCGAGATTTCCCGCTCTTCAAGTTCAATTTCAAAATAATTTCTGTTTGAAAACAAAGAGCCTGTATTCGCGGCCAGGTTGTTGTCTTTTTGCGTGTACGGTTCTATATAACTGTAGTCGCCGCGCAGGCTGGAATTGATGTTCGTCATTTCGGAGGCTCCTATAGAGGAGGTGATTTGGGCGTCGCTTATGTAGATGCGGTAGAAAATCGAGTAACGCAAAAAACCGCCCAGGTCTCTTCTGGCCGGCAGTGAAACAACGGCTTTTGTGTACGAGGGCCGCATCACCGCCTCTGGCGGAACTTGCTCCAGGTAAGGGTAGTCTTCCACGCCGCAAGAAAAAACAGCCGCGCAAAACACCGCTGCTAACGCGGCGCTGAAACGCCGTCTCCGCAAACCCCTACTCCCCGCCGCCAACGCCGGCTTCAGCGTCCGCCGTCTCTTCCGCGGCGGCGTCCGGCCCCGCGTCTTGCGCTTCCTTATCCAGGGCGTCCGCCGTTTCCGCGTCCCCAGCGCCGGCGGCCCAGCCTGTTTCAAGGGCTATAATGCGGCTTTGCGAAAGGTTCACCCAACCGGTTTCTTTTTCGTGCGCGTTTATAAGAGCGCGGTAAGCTTCCAGAGCTTTCTCCACGTCCGTTTTTTCGAGGATTCGGGCTATAGAAAATCTAACCCTGGCGGCCAGCGGAAAATCTTTGTAGGTCAAGCTTTTTTCCAAAAAGGCTTTCGCGTCCGCGTCCTTACCGTTTTCTTCGGCGCAAACGGCCGCATTATACCATGAAACAGGGGCCAGGTAGCCATTTTTGGCTTTTTTCGCCGAATTAACATACGACGAAGCGCCTTTTTCCCAGTCTTTTCTTTCGGCGTAGACGCCGGCGGCCATAGACCAGGCGCGCGCGCCCGCGTAACCGCCGCTTTTTTTTGCGAAAGCCTCAATTTCGGCAAGCAACGCATCCGCTTTTTCTTTCGCCTCCCCTTCGGAGCTTCCAAAATCAGGATTTAGTTCCTCGTATTTCGCAACCAAATTTTCCAGTTCCAGGGTTGCGGCTTTTGTTACGATCTCATTAATCGCGAAATAGGCGACCATGCCCAAAATAAAGGCCGTAACAATAATAATAAACGCCAAAACAGGCCTTTTATACTTGTAAAAAAACATCGCCGCATTTTCATTGTTCATCTAAAAACTCCTAACCTGCAAAAAATTTATCATACGCCGCCATCTATTCCAAGTGACTTTATAAGAGCGCAAAGGTATGTGCGCTGTATATCCAAACTTCGCGCGGCGGCGCTGCGGTTGCCGTCGTAAAACTCCAGCGTTTTTTTTATAAACTCAGTCTTAAAAAAATCCACCGCGTCTTTTAACGCGGTTTCCGGGCCTATTCCGCTTCCGGCGGCGGAAAAACGCCCAAGTTCCAGCTCGGACGCCTCAACAAGGCCGGTTTCGGCGCTTCCGGTTATTACGGCGTATTCCACGCGGTTTTTCAGCTCTCTGGCGTTGCCCGGCCATGAATACAACGCCAATCGCTCCATGGCGGAATCGGAAAAACCCGTTATTTTTTTTTTACAGGCCGCGGCTGAATGTTTTAGAAAAAAAACGGAAAGCGCTTTTAAATCCTCCGGCCTTTGACGTAAAGGCGGCAAACAAACGGGAAAAACGCCGATCCGCAACGCCAGGTCTTTTCTGAACGATCCGTTTAGGGCCATTTGTTCAAGGTCAAGGCGGGAAGACGCGATTATAAAAGCCCGTCCCAGCGCCCCTTCAATTAACCGCAGGGCGGCTTCCTGGTTTTCCGCGTTAAAGCCGTCCACGCCGTTAAAAAACAAGCCGCGCCCCTGGCGGATAGCGCCGGCGGCGCCGCCGTACCAGTCTTCCGGCGGTGAAAAGCAGTTTATGCGGAAAAGAGCCGCGCATTCCGCGTTTCGCCGCCTGTATATTTCTTCCGCGAAAGCCGCTTTACCCGCGCCCGGCTCGCCCATAATTAAAATAGGCATATTTTCCGCCGCAAAACGGGCCGCAAGCTCAAGTTTTTCGCGTAAAATCAAGCTTTCGGCGATAAACAAGCTTTGCACGCCCCAATTATGGCGTATTTTTACGCGGTTTTCTAGAGAAACCGGAACTAATTGTTACTAAATTGAGGTTGTTCCAAAACTTCACTTTTTAAAACCCTCAATTGCCGGTTCGCGGGTTTCACGCCGCCGTTATAACAAGGCCGGCGCAACAAATTCATTCGCCGCCCAACAGCGAAAAACCGCCCGCCCCGGCGCCGCCCTTGATAATAGAAAGCTTATTGTACTTTGCAAAACGCGGGAAACAGGGTATCCTTTTAGACGGAGGATTTCGTTATGAAAAAATTGTTTTTTTGCGTTGCAACGTTGCTTTTTTCCGCCGGCGCGGGTTTCGCCGCCCCGTTGGACGATGCTTTTAAGGCTTTGGACGAAAACTTTAAAAAGTACCCTTTCGCGCATTTAATTTCTTTAAATAAATATGAGGACGACCGTTCGCCACGCAATCCCATAAAACAGTTTCAGCGTATGCCTTACGACAGCGAAATGCTGGATGAAGACGGCGAGCCTCTTAAAGGCGAGGTGCTTTACCTTACCGTCATAAAGGGCGGCTTCCGCTACGAACTTAAAGTGGACTTTCTGCCGTTCAAAGAAAAAAAAGCCGCCGACATAAAAACCGCTCGCAGTCAAATTCTAAAGCTTTTCCGCGATATTCCAGAATTTTACCCCGCCTCAACGCAGAGCGCCGCCGCAACCCCGGCGGAAGGAAGCGCAAATTAACGAAGAACTGGAAAAAAGGCTTTCGCGTGAGTTCGAGTGGTTTCATCAACATCCAGAACTTAGTTACGCGGAAGCCCGGACTACGGCGCGTATAAAAGATTTTCTTTCCGAATTCGGCGTATCCATTCTCGATGTAGGCCTTAAAACGGGTCTTGTAGCTTATATTTCCGGAGAAAAACCAGGAAAAACCGTCGCTTTACGGGCCGATATAGACGCACTTCCCATAACGGAAGAAAGCGGCGTTCCTTACGCTTCGCTCAATGCGGGCTGTATGCACGCCTGCGGCCACGATTACCATATTACAGGGCTTTTGGGGGCCGCGGTTCTTTTACAAAATGAGCGGAGCGCCTTGCGCGGTTCTGTAAAACTTATATTTCAACCGGCGGAGGAGGTCTCAGGCGGCGCGGAGTCCGTGCTTGCTACAGGCGTTCTAAACGACGTCTCGGAGATTTACGGCCTTCACGCCGAGCCTTTTTTGCCAAGCGGCGTAGTCGCCGTAAAAGAAGGGGCGACTTACGCGGCTACGCTCAAATTCACCATAAAAATACACGGAAAAGGAGGGCACGCGGCTATGCCTGAACTGTGCGCCGATCCTATAACAGCCGCCTGCGCTCTTGTAGGTTCCGCTCAAACGATTGTAAGCCGCAGAACGCGCCCTTTCGAAGCCGTTGTAGTTAGTTTCACCCAGATTAAAGCGGGCGAAGCCTGGAACATAATCCCTAACACGGCTTTTCTGGAAGGCACCATACGGGCTATGGGAACGGATTGTTGCCGGGAAACAGCCTTAAAGCTCAAACAAATAGCGGAAGGCGAGGCGGCCGCTTACGGCGTTCAAATTAGTTTTGAACAAACCAATGACGCCCCCGCGACAAACAACAGCCCTGTTTTGTGCGATTTTATCCGCAAAACGGCGCAAGAATCCGGTTTTAAAGTTGTTGAATACGTTCCGGCGATGACCGGAGAAGATTTCGCTTTGTACCAGCAAAAAATTCCAGGCGTGTTTTTCAATTTTGGAGTGGAAAGCCCGCAAGGTTTGCACCATCCGGCGTTTAAGGCGAAAAAAAACGGGCTTCCCCAAGCCGCGTCTCTTTTGTCGAATATAGCCGCCAGGGCGCTAGACAGGCTTGCGGACGAATCCGGCGCATAACAACAATGACCTTATTTGTAGACGCCGACTCCTGCCCCAGGGCCGCGAGGCGGCTCGTTATACGGGCGGCGGAACGCACCCAAACCAAAGCTGTTTTCGCCGCGAACCGGCCTATACCGGACGTCCCGGACGGGGCTCTTTTTTGCATGGCCGTTTGCCCGCAGAGCCAGGATGCGGCTGACGATTACATAACGCGCATGGCGCGCGCGGGAGACCTTGCGGTTACACGAGACGTTCCCCTGGCCGAAAGGCTCGTGCAAAAATCGGTGGCGGTCCTGGACGACAGGGGGCGGCTTTTTAACGCGGATAATATACGCGCTCTCCTTTCAATTAGAAATTTCACCGTGTCGCTCGCGGAAAACGGCGTTCAAAATATACGCCATTCAAATTACGGAAACAAAGAACTAAAAGCATTCGCGGACGCCTTCGACAAACAACTGGCCCGCCTAAAAGGGGAATAAAAGCAATGTACGTTATGGAAAAAAACTGGGTTCAAGACCGTTTAAGCCGCATAGAAGCGGTTTTACAGGCGGAGCTTCCCAAAGAAGACGAGGATTGGGCCGCGAAAACATTTTTTGGGGAACAAGGCCGATCTTCATTCCAGGCGCCCCCGCCGCTTCCCCCGCTTTCGCTCACAGCTCCAATCAAAGACTTGTTGAATCGCGGCGGCAAACGCTGGCGGCCTCTTTTAGCTTGCATGGTTTGCGAAAGCCTGGGCGGTAAAGACGCCGTTTTCCCGCTCCTGCCGCTTGTGGAATTCTGCCATAACGCAAGCCTTATTCACGATGACATAGAAGACGGTTCCACAGAACGCAGAGGGAAGCCCGCAATTCACATTTTGTACGGCGAGGATGCGGCCGTCAATTCCGGCTCGTTCCTGTATTTTCTGCCGTTAACTTGCATAGACCGCTGGGAAGCGGACGCCGGCCTAAAGTTGCGGGCGTATTCGTTGTGGGCCCTTAATATGCGGCGCCTTCATTTGGGGCAGTCTTTGGATATACATTGGCACAACAACGGCTTTTTCCCGGAAATAAACGAATATTACGCCATGTGCCGCCTTAAAACAGGCGTTCTAGCCGCTTTCGCCGCGACCGCCGGAGTTCTGGCGGCGGAAAACGCGGCTAAAAATTCAGGACGCGAAGCAAATTTCGATAAAATTTTAACCCCTCTAACCGCCGCGGCGGAAAACTTGGGGCTTGGTTTTCAGATTTTAGACGACGTAAAGAATCTTACAGGCGGAATTTACGGCAAGACGCAGGGGGACGATGTTGTGGAAGGCAAAAAAAGCCTTCCCATCCTGCTTTTCGTTAGAAAAGAAAATCCCAAACAGGGTGAAGGCGTCATGCCGGAACGCGCCGCATTTGTAAATGATTGCTTCGCCGCCGCAAAAAAAGAAGGCGCGTCTTCTTCCGCCGTAAAATCGCTTACGGAGGCGTTAAAAGCGGACGGCGTTTTGAAAGAAGCGGAAGATCGCGGGCGCCGCCTTTTAGAGGAAGCTGAAAAAAGCATAGCCGGATTGGGATGCGGCGGCATTTCCGCATTTATGAAATTTTAGGGATTAAGGCGCTTTTGTGAACGTTCTTGGAATAGAAACTTCTTGCGATGAATGCGCGGCGGCTGTAGTCGAGGACGGGCGTTTTATAAAATCCAACGCCATTCTTACGCAAATACCATTCCACGCCCGTTACGAAGGAGTGGTGCCGGAAATAGCCAGCCGCAAACACACCGAATGGATTTTACCCGTCGTAAAAGAGGCCTTGGATTCCGCCGGGCTTTCTGTGGAAGACATAGACGCCGTAGCCGCCGTTTCACAGCCGGGGCTTTTCGGCTCCCTGCTTGTAGGGCTCACATTCGCCAAATCTTTCGCCTGGGCCAGAGATTTGCCGTTTATCGCCTGCAATCACCTGCTTTCCCATCTGTACGCCTGCCGTCTTGAATCAGGCGGCGCCGGCGGCTTTACCGGCGAAAATCCGGCGTATCCTTTCATCGGCCTGCTCGCTTCAGGCGGACACACCGTAATTTGCCGCATGGACGATTTTGACCGCGTAACCGTGCTGGGCTCCACCATAGACGACGCCGCCGGGGAAGCCTTCGACAAGGTGGCGAAGCATTACAAAATCGGATACCCGGGAGGCGCCGCAATTAGCGCGCTCGCAAAAAAAGGCGACTGCGAGGCGTTCAAATTCCCGCTTCCCAACTTAAAAAAAGGATTCCGGCGTTGCGACGTCTCTTATTCCGGCCTTAAAACGGCGGCGATTAACCAGCGCGATTTGTTTAGCAAAAAACTGCGGGACGAAAACGAAGATATTGAGACGTTAAAAGCCGACGTCGCCGCTTCTTTTCAGGAAGCCGCGGTGGAAATACTCATACGCTCTTTACTGAACGCCGTTGAGGATACTGGAATAACAGTGATAGCTGCGGGCGGCGGCGTGGCCGCCAATGAGCGTTTACGCGAGCGTCTGGCCGGATGTTCCGGCCTTAAATGCTTTTTTCCGCCGTTTTCTTTATGCGGCGACAACGCCGCCATGACGGCCGGTTTAGGCTGGCGCTACCTGGAACGCGGGGAGCGCTCGCCTTTATCCACGCCCGCCAACAGCCGCGCCCCCGATTTTAGGCGCGGCTTTTAGGATTTCGGCGGCGGCCGCACTAAACAGGAGTTAAAGTGAACTTTTCAAAATTTTTTATTTGCAAAACGGTTTGTTTTATTGTGTTTTTCGCCGCCGCGCCTTTGGCGTCTTTACGGGCGCAAAATTTACGCCCGTTTTCGAAAGCCCGCAGCATCACCACGGAACATTTTGAATTCATTTTTCCAGATGAATCTGAGCCAACGGCGCGTTTTCTCGCCGGCAGGGCGGACGCCATCTACGACAGACTCAGCGATTTTTTGGGCGTAAAACTTTCCGGCAGGGTTCCCGTCTCGATAACCCCGCACACGGGCGAGGTGAACGGCTACATGAATCCCGTGCCGTACTCCCACATCCTGCTTTTTGACACGCCGCAATTCCCCGATTTCGCCAATTTTGAAAACACCGTTGAAAGCCTGTTTATACATGAACTTGTTCACGCTATATGCGCCGGGAGCAAAAGTCCGGCAATGGGCTTTTTGCAGAATATATTTGGAGCGTGGCCCAACTTGCTGCTTTTTAACGCGCCATGGTTTATGGTGGAAGGCGCCGCGGTAGCTTTAGAAAGCGAAAAAAAATTTGGGCGCACAAACGACCCCCTTGTAAAAGGGCGGTTGCGGCAGGACGTAATTGAAAACGTTTTTAAAACTCCTTTTCAGGCGGAAGGCGCGTGGGATTTACCGCCCGGCGGTCAGGTTTATTACGACTACGGCGGGCTTTTTTTCGCATATCTTATACGGGTTTACGGGGCTCAAAAATTCCGGGAACTTTGGAAAGACGCCGGCGCCGTTTTTCATTTTTCCATAAACAAATACAACAACGGATTTTATTATATATTTAAAAATATATATAACAAAAAACTTACAGAAGTATGGGATGATTTTAAAAACGATATAAAGTTAGAAAACGAAATTTCTACAGATATAAAAATTGTATACAAATCCGAAAGGAAACATTCAAAAATCATTGGGGTTGTTTCAAAAAACGAAAATATATATTTTATAGACAGTTATGCGCAAAGAATTCTTGTTTACAACACATTAACACAACAAACAAAAACCGTTGTTTCTTTGGATGAAAGCGCCTATTCAATCGATATATCACCGGACGGAAAGCGCCTGCTCGTATCAAACTATATACGCTGGGGCGCGAACTCCGGCCAGCTTTCCCAACCGGCGGCTGTTGAATATCACGTAAAAAGCGGTCTGCCTACGGGCCGTGTATTCAAAGATATATACTATGCGCGATATTTTAAAGACGGAATTCTTGGAATAGCCTCGTCAACACACAGGACGAACATAGTCTACCGCCCGTTTTCCTCAAAAAACGAAGAACTTTTAATTAAAGGGCCGGAAGGTTTTATTTTTGGAGACATAAGCCCTATAGACGAAAACCGTTTCGCGTTTATATGCATAGAAAACGGACGCAGGGAAATTTCCATATTCGACTACGGGCTAAAAAAAGCGCGTAGTTTCACGTTTTTACAACCACGGGACGAACTCAACGCGGGTTCTTTTTGGAATTATGTACGGGATTTGAATTTTTCTGAAGGCAAGTTGCTTTTTCAATATGAGAATTCGGAAGGTATGCCAAAACTGGGAGAAATCGATTTGGGGGAAGGCGGGCCCTCCGGCGCGGGGACGGCTTTTTTTTACGCGGACGAGTTTTCAGGCGGCGTACACTCGCCGGTAAAATCAGGCGGCAGGGTGTTTCACAAATCGGCGTTTTCGGCGACAGACGCGCTTTCGCTTTATTCCGCGTCCTTCGCCGCTGTGGAAGAAGGCGTCAGCGCAAAAACAGCCTTTTCGGCGGCGCTTTCGTTAAAAGACTGGAGCGCGGAAAGGAACAGCCTTTGCGCCCTTTCCCCCAAGGCGGAACCGCCCATGGCTTTCGCCGGCCCCTCTTTTAAGGATTTTTCGAAGGGGGATGCGGCTATACAAAACTGGGAGCCGTACCATGACATTATTTCCATGCCGTTCGTTAATTTTACGCTGGAAAAAATAAATCCTTTTAATTTGTGGGTTCCGCTTTTGTATTTTAACCAAGAATCAAAAACCGGATTTTCCGGCGCGGGCGGTTTTTTTTACATAGCCGATCCGCTCGATTCAAACATCATATTTCTGGAAGCATACTACGACTGGGATTACAACATGGCGCCGGTGCATCTTACATGGACGAACTTTTCGTTTGGATTCCCTATATATTTTTATTACGATGATTATGCGTTAGCGCTGGAATATTACGCTGAACGTATATCGCAGACTTCTTTATACGCATATTTCAAGTTCCCAATCCTAACAAACCGTTTAACCTTTTCTTTTCAGCCCGGCCTATCCGTTTCCCACCTGTATTTAAGCCGTTACAGCGAAAATCCAGTCAATGTGGAAAATGTAAAGTCCAATTCCGCCTACGATTGGAAAGAAAACACAAAAGGTTATTTTTTAAACATAGCTTTTATTCTTTCCACAATGGACGCCTGGAGCTGGGAAATTTTTGGCAACGGATTTTCACAAGCGTTTTATCTGCATACATGGCTAAAAAAAGATTTAAATCCAGGTCTTGAAAACGTTATAACCGTAGCGGCGGAGCCATTGCCTTTTATTCATATTTCAGGAGTTAAACAAACTTTGTACGCATCTTACTGGGATAATTATTTAAAAAACGTTCAAGGCGATTCAATTATGGCGAGCACGAATTTTAAGGATGCGTCATTAAATGAATACTCCATGAAAATACCGCAAAAAATGAAATGGATTTTAGGCGGTCAGACGGAAATAAAACTTTTTTCTTTTAACATACAAAAAAACATAACGCATTTATATTTTAATCGCGTATATATGACGCTTGCATACCGCTGGGCTTACTGGGGCGGCCAGCTTGAAGGCGAATACCCGCAATACTTACATTCAGCTTTATTAAACCTGGCCTTAAAAAACACAATAATTCCGGCTGCGCTAGTCCCGCTTAAAATAGTCCCGTCGGTTTGGGCTTCGTTAAAAATTTCAGCGCTAAACGGAGGCATTGAAGAAAGCCCGCTAGCTTTCGGGTTCAAATTTTCCTACTCATATTAAAACCGCGCTCATTTACACACTCTGTTTTGGCGGCCTTGTTTTGTATAAGGCTCCAGCCGTTTTCTAAATTAGAGTCGCTCACAAAAACTTTAGCTTTTTAAGCGGAAGTTGACTGAATCAAGCCCAAGGCTTGGCTTGGTAATCAAGCCCAGGCTTGATTCAGCTTGGCTGAAACTGAAGTTTCCGAACAACTCTATTTTAAAACAGCCCAAGCTTTTTTGTTTCCAGTTCGATTTTGGCCGCGGAACGGCCAAAATTTGGAACCGGATTTATTTTTTTAACCTGGGATAAACGCCGATTTGCAAGCCGCTAAAATCCCAGACTTCCTCGCTAAAGCCCAGCGTATCCACCCAAAAGTTTTTGGTTAAAACGGTTTCCTGCGAAACGGACTCTCCGTTCAAGCCGTTAGCCGCCGCGTCGTAGGCGGCTATGGTGGCGGTTACCGGATCGCCGTTAGCGTCAAGCGCGCTTCCGACAGGCATTTCCGCAAGCGCGTAATTGTTGGAAAGCGACGCCCCCGGGCTAGTCTGGCCTATATCGGGATACACGCGGCCCGCCACGCGGCCAACGTTATAAGCCGAGCCGGTTTTAACCGCTGCGGTAACGCGCTCGTTAAGCGCCGCGCTGTTTCTGAGTATGGCGCTTTGGTTGTTCAAAAATCCAGCCAGCCCTCCCGCAATGCTAACAGTAGTGGCAGTGTCATTATTCCTGTACGCCATAATTTCCGTTGTTGAATAACAATTTTCAACCAGCAACGATCCCAATATCGCCGCCCCTCCACCATTGACGTTGCCGCCGGCTTCGGAGGTGGCGATAACGCCGCCCGCCCGCACCGTATAGTTAGTCCCATAAACGGAGACTTTTATCGAACCGCCGGTTCTGCAATTTCTGATTATAAGGGAACCGGAATCATCGCCGAATTTACCCAGGATTCCGCCTATAGCGACAACAGAAGAGCCGCCAGTATTAGTTAAATCAGCCGTTATATCAAGATCGGATTCGCAGTTTTCTATTAATAAATTGACGTCCCCGCTGTTGCTATCCTTAAACATCTGCCCCAAAAATCCGCCGGCAAGCAGAAAGCAGCTGTTGCTAATTGATTTATATCTTAATTCTCCGGTAACGGACACATTCCTGATAACGTAATCGCCGCCAGCGCGTATGCCGCCAACCACCGCGCCAAAGAATATGCTGTTTGTTACAGCTATTCCATCTCCTTTCGTGCTAACTTCTATATTCACGTTTTCGATTACGGCGCCGCTAGCCAGCCTGTCAAACATTCCCGTATCGTTATTGCCTTTCGACAAAACCAGCTTAACGGTTTTACCGGCGCCGTTAAAACGCCCGGCGTAGTTGTTGGGGCCGTCCCAGTCGCCGGTCAATTGCGTAAGGTCTATGTCGTCCGCCAGGTAATAATCCTGGGTTGGGTCCATATTCGCAAGATCGTGCGGCGTGGTGACGACCAAGGCCGGCGCTTTGTTATTCGCCGGCAACTCGCAGACCAGGGCTATGGGCTCGTCCGGGGAAACCGTCTGCGGAGCCGAAAGGGCCAGGCGGTGAGACGTAGTCTTCGTTGATTGTTCCGTTCCATTAGTCTGCACAACAGTCCGCGTCAAACGCGCCACGAAAGAGCCGGGCGGATTGTCCGCGGAAGCGTACAGGGCGTCTATCGTGGCGCTCCACGCGTTATCCTCCCCGCTCACGCCGGCGTTGTAAACGTTCCCTCCGGCGGTCATTTCCACGCCGGTAACCGCGTATTCTCCAGAAGCGTTGTTCTCAAACGAAACGACGCCGCGCCAGATTATGTAATCTCTGGGATTTGTAAAAACAACCCTGTAAACGCGGGCCGTGCTCTCGTCGCCGTTCACAGTCACTTTGAACCTGATTTCAAGCTCATCCCCGTAGGCGGGCAGGTTAAACGTCTTTTGACTTTCGGTCGCTTCCGCGTAATTGAACGGGGCGCCGGAGCCAACGCTCACCATAACCACAGCCTCATCGTAAGAGGGCGTGCAACTTTCTATCACAGCCGTGGTTTTTCCGCCCGTAGTGTATGTGTATAAAGTTTGCGACGGGTCGAACGCCCCGCTAATAAAGTATTCGCCGCCAGACGCTATTTGCAGGTTGCTTAGGGTCGTTTCGGCGGGCTTGTCTTCAGTGGCCGAGGCCGGGGGCGGGACTATCGTAACCTGGTAAAGGCTTTCCACCTTATCCGCCTTAACTTTTATCCTAGCTTTCACCGCCGCGCTTCCAGGAGCCGGAATCGGCGCCTTCC
>JAITER010000065.1 GCA_031281945.1 Spirochaetaceae bacterium
AAAGACTTAATAAACAAGTGTATAGAGCATTTAAAAGAGATTTACGCTGAAAATAACGGGACTAAAGTTTTTGTAACAAGCGATAGTGAAACTTTTCTAGCGGAAGCCAAAAAATTTCCGTTTGTTTATGTAATTGACGGCGAAGTGCGGCATATTGACGCGCCCGGCGCAAACAATGACGCTGTTTTAAAAGTATTTCTGGATTTTTTTGTTTTATCACATTCAAAAAAAGTATACCTGGTAGTAGACGGCAAAATGTACAACAGCGGGTTTTCCCAGCTGGCGGCTTTGGTAAACAATGTTCCGTTTTATATAAACAAGTATTAAAATGTATAAAATTAGCGATTTATTGAAGAACTTATGGCATAAAACCGCGCCCGTCCCATTGCGCCGTTTTTTTTTGAAGTTAAGATGTTTTATAAAAGATTCTATTCGTAAAAGCTATATATATCCCAAAGAAGCCGTTTCTTGTTTTTTTGACAAAAACAGCATACGAGTTTTATTTTCCAGGAGTTTTATAGGCAACGGCGCGAAATCAAGAGAATTCTTTATGCTTCCGCTCAAAAAAAAGCTGGAAGAGAAAGGAAAAACTTTAAGGTTTGTTGAATATTTCAAACCCCACATTCAATTTTTTGGGGTCTTCGGCCCGCCTTCATATAAAAACAAGATAAAAAACTCAAAAGCAAAATATAAAATATTTTTTACAGGAGAAAACATAAACAACAGCTCAGGGCATTATTACCATTACAAAGGCGCCTGCGTAGATTATTCAACCCTTTCTATGGGGTTTGATTATATTAACGCAAGCAACTATCTGCGTTTTCCTCTTTGGCTTTTATATTTTTTTAATCCTCTTTACACAAAAGATGATATACAAAAAAAATTGCAAGAATTTACAATAACTTATAAAAAAATAAAATTTTGCGCTTTGATCGCAAGCCATGACGCAAGCGGGTTGCGCACAAGAATTCTAGATTTGGTTTCAAAGGCGGGCGTTGTAGACCGGCCCGGCAGATTTATGCATAACGATGATTCTTTGCACACGCAATTCAATAACAGTAAACTTGCTTATCTGCGGCAATACTACTTTAACATTTGTCCGGAAAACTCCATCTGTACCGGATATGTTACGGAAAAACTGTTCGAATCGCTTTATTCCGGATGTATACCAATATACACGGGGGGGGGGGGGCGACCCTGAACCCGGAATAATAAATTCTAAGTGTTTTTTAGAATTTAATCCGGACGCCGGAAATGAAGGCCTCCTTGAGTATATACGGGAGTTATACAATAACAAAAAATGTTACGAAGATTTTAAAAAGAATCCGCCTTTTCTTGACTCAGCCGTGGATAAAATATATTATATGTTGAATCAATATACGCTAAGGTTAACGGAAATGGCGCAAAATCTGGCGTAGGTTTTCGCGCAAAACAGTTGGAATTCGGCCTGGCGGGGAATCTCAAAAAACCAAAAATAATTTATGCATAAAAACGTCTACATAAAAAATGTACAGGCGCTACGCGAAATTTTCAAAATTCCGCAGTCTGTTTTAGAGGACGGCGAAAAAGAAAACAATCTAGAAATAAAAGACACGCCTTCCGGCTTCCCTTCGCTTTCCGTGAATGGACGTTTTATACATTCCTCACGCGACCCGGCTAAAGAAGCAAACCGTCTTGTAGAGGCGGCTATAGAAAACTCAAACGGCGAAAACTTTTTTTTCGTACTTTTAGGTTTCGGCCTGGGCTACGCGGCCAAAGCCGCCGCAACCGCCAAACCTGGTTGTACGCTTTTAATTATAGAAAAACGGCCCTCTGTTTTTAGAGCGGCGCTTGAACAGGCGGATTGGAGCGAATTTTTTAAACAAAATCGCGTTATACTTATGCTGGGGCCAAGGCCGGAAGCCGTGTTTACAGCGTTAAACGCCGCTTCCGCCGGAGGAAATGGCGGCGGTGATTTTTGCAAAAAAGCGGTGGTGGTAAAGAATCGCGTACAGACCGCGCTGGACGAGGATTTTTATAGCGATGTAGAAAAAAACATAGCGGTTTGGCGAAACAAAAACGCGGTAAACTTGGCTACGGCGGCTAAATTTTCAAAACGCTGGACGCGCAATCTTCAAGCGAACATGAACGCATTCCAGAACGTCGCCGGCGTAGACCGTTTTTTCGACGTCCTGACGAAAGAAAACGGCGGCGCTTTCCCAATCCTGCTTTTAGCCGCCGGGCCTTCGCTGGATAAAATTGCGCCTTATATGTCTGAACTGCAAAAACGGTTCATAATTACAGCCGTGGACACGGCCTCCGCTTTTTTACGCCGCGCCGGAGTAGAAAGCGATTTCCTTGTTTCGGCTGATCCCCAATACTGGAATTCCCGCCATTTAGACAATGCGCTAAACAGCAAAAAAACGGCGTATATCTTTGATTTAGCAGTATACCCGACTGTTTTACGCCCGTTTTTGCAAAAAAATTCACTTGCGAGGGTTTTTTGTTATTCCTCCAACATACCGCAAGCCGCAGCTTTGGAAGAACGTTTCGGCAAAAAAGGCGTTCTAGCCGCGGGCGGTTCCGTAGCTACAACCGCATGGGATTTTTGCAGGCGCTTGCAAGAAAGTTTAGACGCCCGCGCCTCAATTTTGTTTATCTGCGCTCTGGATTTGGCCTACCCGTCTCTTAAAACCCACTACAAAGGCTCTTTTTTTGAAGAACGGTCACATTGCGCGTCAAACAGGCTTTATCCCGCTTCTTTCGCCTATTTTCGCGCCATGCACGCCTTACCCGTGTTTTTAGCGGACGGAGCCGCCGGCGCACAGGTTTACACGGATGCGCGCCTAAATTTGTACGCCGGCTGGTTTGAAGACGCGATGCGCCGGAATCAGCGCGTAAAATGCGGCGGTCTTTTTATGCAAGGCTTGTTGATTAAAGGCTTAAATCCCGTTTCCCTGGAAGAAGCGCTGGCGAAACCGGTGTTGCGGCCTCAAATTGACGATTTTTTGGACGGCGCTTTCAAAAAAATCAAATGCGAAAAGTAAAATTTCTATACAACTTGTTTACAATACAGACCATTTGGACAAAAAGCTGTTTTTAGCGGCGCCGGCCAAGCCCTGCACGGCCATGCTTTGGCTCAGTCAAAGCGGAAACGGAAGCTTCCGGACAATTCTATTAGAAAAACAAAATTCCATGCGTAAATCAAGCTGATTTTTCTAAATCATATTTATAAAATATAGTTTTCCCGCTTGATGAATCGGGGTTTTAACGCTATCTTTTTAAGATGGAAATTCTTATGAAAGTTTTAAAAACCCGGCGGCCCACGCATTGGCGCCTAAGGGAAGCCCCCCCCCCCCCCCATAAAACGGTTTAGTTTTTTATTATCAACCGCCCGAAAACAAACAACCTCCTTCATCAATAGCACATAACGCAGCGAATTATTTCGGAGTTATGTGCTATTGGCGTTTTAAACGCCGCGCCGGCGGAATTCAAATTTCACGGCGAAGATGAACCCGGATTCATTTTCCAAAAAAAGGAGATTATTATGATTAAACGCTTTCTTAGAAAAGCTAGAAGGTTTTGGTTTGCTTCGCTTCAGGAGCAATTAAATTCACTTTTAAGACACGCCCGCAGCCGAAATTATCAAGAATACGAAAACAGGGAAAAACTGGAAAACCCCATGCATCTTGATCGCTTTGGATACAAAGTGTATTCGCAAAATGACGAAGACGGAATAATTCAGGAAATATTCAAAAGAATCGGAACTGGTAATAAAACATTTGTTGAATTCGGAGTTCAGTCCGGACTTGAAAGCAACTGCCATTATTTATTATTCAACGGCTGGCGCGGATTGTGGATAGACGGGGATAAAAAATCTTTTAGCAGTTTACAAAAACATTTCGCTAAACCGCTCGCCTCAAAACAACTAACCGCAATAAATGCTTTTATAACAACAGAAAATATAAACAAACTAATTGGCGAAGACGGCGGAATTAAAGGTGAAATAGACTTACTAAGCATAGACATAGATGGAAATGATTACTGGATATGGGAAAAAATTTCGTGCGTTGAACCGCGCGTAGTCGTGATAGAATATAACGCGAAGTTTCCGCCGCCATGCGAATGGGTTATGGAATACAATCCTGATCATATATGGGACGGAAGCGACAAACAGGGCGCGTCGTTAAAATCTTTGGAATCGCTTGGAAAACGGCTGGGCTACACACTGGTAGGAACCAACACAAACGGCGTCAACGCATTTTTTGTAAAAAAAGAATTAGCCAAAGGATTGTTCGCGGAACCCGCAACCGCGGAAAATTTATACCACGCCTGGGGCTCTCCGTATGCTAGCGGCGGCCACGCTACAAAAACCTACATTGGAGCTGAAATTCCAGCATAAGGCCGCAAAACCGCGCTTTGACGGGTTCCTGAAGAACTTTATCGCATAACAACGGCGTCCGGCGCATTGAATTCCCCGCCGGACGGCCCGTCCCGCTACCAGCGCCCCCGCCGCGCCGGGCCGTGATTAAAATCCTGGCGGCGGCCCCCCAAATGACGCCCGCCATCCGCATACAGGGATTCGGATCCGACTTCGTAAACATTTCCATTAATTTTAAGTTTTACAGGAATAAGATTTTTCCCCGCCGCGTCCGCAAAAGACGGAAATATATAACCTTCTATGGTCGCTTCGGCGCCGCTTTTAAGCCCGTCTATAAAGCCTACATAACGGCCTATCCCTTTGGCGTAATAGGTTTCACCGCCGCTTTTAATAACTATTCTACCGGCGCTTAACCCAAGCGTCCCCGTTACGGAAACAATTTCCGCGCCCGCGCCCTGGGCGCCCGCCGTAAAGACCGCAGTAAAAGCAAGAAAAGCAAGAAATAGAATTTTTTTCATTCATTTAACTCCTTAATCAAAATAAACGCCGGGCGTCCCAACCGTTTCTACATAATAAACATAATCACTTACACGGAGTTACAGCCTTTCTTTTACGGTTTTTAGGAGGGAAACCCTTTTAGCGGCCAAAACCGCCAAAAGGGTTTTTGAAAAATTGAAGTTTAATTTAC
The DNA here is from genome assembly GCA_031281945.1 of Spirochaetaceae bacterium. GTDB lineage: Bacteria > Spirochaetota > Spirochaetia > Treponematales > Breznakiellaceae > JAIROZ01. The sequence continues at coordinate 5,049 of JAITER010000065.1, forward strand.
TTAAGCGCGGGGCAACCGCCGCTTTCCAGGCCGCTAAAATCCCAGACTTCCTCGCTAAAGCCCAAACTGGTCCATGTTTCCAGAGTGTAAATCTCATCCGCGGTTTTGCTTGTTCCGTTCAGTTTGGCGAGTTCGGCATCGCCGGCGTCGCCGTTGACAGCCGCTCCGGGCGGCGCCCCTATAAGCATTGAATCAAGCGCGTAGTTTCCTGCCGCTGTAAATTCTCCGGAGCTAAAATTTTTCCTTCCGGCTATACGGGCGTTGTAAGTCTTGCCCGTAAGGAAGGAGCTCAAAACTTTAGGATTAAGCGCTATATTGTTCATTACTCTTGAGTCGGCATTGCTGTTATACAGGTTGCCTATCAAACCGCCGGATCCAATTTCAATGGCGGAGGATGCCGTTATATTGATATCCATGGATGAATAACAATTTTCTATTTCAAGTTTCCTCGCAACCACCGAATTATTACCACCATTTGATGCGCCCTGTTCCTGACCGGCTATGCCTCCCGCATAAAGGTAGCCGCCATTGACCGTGAGGTTTATACTCCCTCCGGTGCGGCAATTCTTTATGGTAACGTAATTGGAGGCGTCATCACCCGACGATATCTTGCCTACAAGCCCGCCAAATCCAACTAGGGTAGTGTCAGGGACGGTGGCTGTAGCGCCCATGTTCAGAGTTATATCTATGTCCGCTTCGCAATTTTCTATAACAACATTAACGTTTTGGGATTGTTTTATTTCACCAATTAAACCCCCAACCAACAAATAGGTGTTCTTATTGGTAAGAATACTTGCGTAGTTTAGAGAGCCTTTAACACTAATATTGCGCATTGTGTAGGTTCCAGCCATCGGGGCCCCCACGACGCCTCCAAAGTGGCTGTCGCCTGTCATCACTAGGCCGCCTGCCGTGCTCACTTCTATATTCACGTTTTCGATTACGGCGCCGTCCGCCAGTTTGTCAAACATTCCGGTTTGGCCGATCGTTTTCGACAAAAGCAGCTTAACGGTTTTACCGGCGCCGTTAAAACGCCCGGCGTAGTTGTCGGGGCCGTTCCAGTCGCCGGGCAGTTGCGTAAGGTCTATGTCGTTCGCCAGGTAATAATCCTGGGTTAGGTCCATATTCGCAAGATCGGACGGCGTGGTGACGACCAGGGCCGGCGCCTTATTATCTTCCGGCAACTCGCAGACCAGGGCTATAAGCTCGCCCGGGGAAACCGTCTGCGGAGCCGAAAGGGCCAGGCGGTGAGACGTAGTCTTCGTCGATTCTCCCTCCACAACAGTCCGCCTCAAAAGCGCCACGAAAGAGCCGGGCGGATTGTCCGCGGAAGCGTACAGGGCGTCTATCGTGGCGCTCCACGCGTTATCCTCCCCGCTCACGTTGGCGTTGTAAACGTTCCCTCCGGCGGTCATTTCCACGCTGGTAACCGCGTATTCTCCAGAAGCGTTGTTCTCAAACGAAACGACGCCGCGCCAGGTTATGTAATCTCTGGGGTTTGTAAAAACAACCCTGTAAACGCGGGCCGTGCTCTCGTCGCCGGCCACAGTCACTTTGAACCTGATTTCAAGCTCATTCCCGTAGGCGGGCAGGTTAAACGTCTTTTGACTTTCGGTCGCTTCCGCGTAATTGAACGGGGTTCCTCCGCCAACGCTCACCATAACCACCGCCTCATCGTAAGAGGGCGTGCAACTTTCTATCACAGCCGTGGTTTTTCCGCCCGTCGTGTATGTGTATAAAGTTTGCGACGGGTCGAACGCCCCGCTAATAAAGTATTCGCCGCCAGACGCTATTTGCAGGTTGCTTAGGGTCGTTTCGGCGGGCTTGTCTTGAGTGGCCGAGGCCGGGGGCGGGACTATCGTAACCTGGTAAAGGCTTTCCACCTTATCCGCCTTAACTTTTATCCTAGCTTTCACCGCCGCGCTTCCAGGAGCCGGAATCGGCGCCTTCC
>JAITER010000017.1 GCA_031281945.1 Spirochaetaceae bacterium
CTAACCTGTAAAGGAGGACGCCGTCGAAGGCGCGTTTAGTGAGGAGGGTGAAGTCGTAACAAGGTAGCCGTACTGGAAAGTGCGGCTGGATCACCTCCTTTCACTTTGAAAGGAATCCCAGCGAGACGATTAATTCGCCTCGCGTAAAACACTCCCCTGCTCCCTTCTTTTGGGCGGGAAACCGCCCTGTTTTTTTTGCGCTTTATTAAATTCTTTTAATTTTATAGTTGCTTTGCGTTTATTGATAAACAATTCGCTTTTTAACGAAAAACTCATTATTCATTGTTTTATTACTAATTATAATATTTTTTTAAAAACTTGCGCGGCGTTTTTTCCGCCAAAAACGCGCTTTTTATGACGCGCGAGTTTGCTTTTGAAGATCGGATTTGTATTCCGTCCGGCGCTCGGTTTCTTGCCGCCGTCTCAGGCGGGGCGGATTCCACTGCGGGCCTTTGCGCACTTGAAGCTATACGCTCCCGCAAAAATAAACCTTTTGATTTGCGCGCGGTTCATGTTAACCATGGTTTGCGCGGCGAGGAGTCGGAAGAAGATGAAAAATTCGTCCGCTCTCTTTGCGATAAACTTTCCGTGCCGCTTTTTGTCGCAAAAATAGCGGAAGGTAAGTTGCGCGATGATTCCGCTCGCATGGGTTTGGGAATCGAAGCCGCCGCGCGCGAAGCCAGGCATAAGGAGTTTCGTGTTTGCGCGGAAAAAAATGCGGCGGATTGGATTTTTGTTTTTCATACAAAAGACGACGCTATAGAAACTTCGGTTATGCGCTTTTTGCGCGGTTCATCTTCCAGAGGGCTTGCGGCTATGCCGGCGCAAAACGGCAAAATATTCCGGCCTATACTGGGACTCTCCCGTAGCGATGTAATTCAATACCTAAAACAAAAAAACACGTCCTGGCGTACAGATTCAAGCAACAATTCCTGTGAATATACACGCAACCGGATACGGCTTAAAGTTATTCCGCTTTTAAATGATTTGTTTCCAGGGTGGCAAACCGCGGTTTCCATGCTATCTGAAACCCAATCTTATACGGCTTCTTGCCTGGAAAATATAGCAAGAAAATATATACATCCTTTGGATGAAAATAATATAAGCATATATAATTTTGACGCTTTGGATTTAATTTTAAAAGAAGACGCGATCTTTTTGAGCGTGGATATGCTTTCAAAAGAGCGCCCGCTCAAACTTCGCGACGAGTCTTTTTTGCCGGAAGATTTTTTGGAAAGCCGCGCGGATCCTGTTTGTGAAAAACGCCGGCCCGTAAAACGCGCCGCCATACGCAATTGGATAAAAAGCGGCTTAAAAACCGCTGATTTGGGCGAATTTACCGTAACGCGCGATATGAAAGGAGGGGCTGTTTTGCGGCGAAAAAACGAAGAAATTCATGACGGCGGATATTCTATTGTGCTTAACAGCTCTGGTAAAAAAGTAGTTTTTAACTTTTCTTTGTAATCAAAACCCCGTGTTGCTTTATTGTTTCGCGCCGCCCTTGCTTTCAGACTGAAAAGCGAAGCAAAAACGCCAAAATTATAAGGGATTGTTTTTAATAAACGCGGCCGTCTGGAAGCATGATTTAAAACATTTGGAAAAAATATTACAATCTACGTATGGTGATTCCATCAATAGACATAAAAAATGGAAAGGTTGTGCAGCTTAAAGGCGGGGCGGAGCTGGTTCTGGAAAGAGACGACCCGTTTAAGCTGGCGGATGAATTTGACGTTTACGGCGAGACGGCCGTTATAGACCTTGACGCGGCCATGGGGCTGGGAAATAACGCTCATATTATCGAAAAGATTTTGCGGCGGACTTCGTGCCGCGTAGGCGGCGGCGTTAAAACTCCGGAAGACGCGGCGCGGTGGATAAGCCTTGGCGCGGAAAAAATCATCGTGGGTTCTGCGATTTATAGGCTTGAAAACGGTGATTTGGGGGTTAACATCCCGCTTTTACGTTCTTTTGCGGCGAAAATCGGGCGTGAGCGCCTTATAGCGGCTGTAGATTCACGCGGCGGTTTTGTTACCGTGGACGGTTGGAAGACTAACACCGGTTTGGAGTTAATACAAACCGCCGCCGCGATAGCCCCCTTTGCCGGCGGGCTTTTGTGGACTTGCGTTGACCGCGAGGGCGCGATGACCGGCGCCGCGATAGAAACCGCCAAAGAATTGCGTACGGCGGTTTCATCGTGTGATATTACAATAGCGGGCGGCGTCTCACAAACCGCCGAAATTGCGGCGTTGGCCCGCGCCGGTTGCGACGTTCAGCTTGGAATGGCCCTTTACACCGGAAAAGTGAATATGGCGGAGGCTTTTATCGCCAGCCTAAATTGGGAAAAAACAGACGGCATGATTCCCGTGGTCGCGCAATCACCGGACGGCCAGATCTTGATGACGGCTTTTTCGGACGCGGAAGCGCTCGCCGAAACTTTTAAACGCGGCTTCCTTTGTTTTCACAGCCGTACGCGAAACAGCCTTTGGATGAAAGGCGAAACTTCCGGTTCTACTTTGCGTCTTGTGCGGTTTCGCGCCGACTGCGACCGGGACGCCTTGCTTGCGGTTGTGGAGCCAGCCGGAGCCGTCTGCCATACGGGCGGATGGTCGTGCTTTGAGACGAGCCGCCGCTATACTTTACAGTACCTGGAAAAGGTGATTAAAAGCAGGCTTGAATCTGGTGAAAATGGCTCGTATACGGCGAGCCTAACGGATGAGCGTGTGCGCCGGAAAATAATGGAAGAAGCGTACGAGGTTTGTACGGCGAAAACGCGGGAAGAGGTTGTGTGGGAGGTTGCGGATTTGCTGTACCATACGGAGGTTTTAATGGCGAAAGAAGGAGTTTTTATGGATGAAGTGTTATCGGAACTGGATAGAAGGCATAAAAAGCAAGGGTTGAGTAAGTAAATTGACTTTTTTATTATTTATAAACATACTATTTTTTGGAGTTTTAAATGCCTGAAAAACCACAATTGTCAATAGTTAATCATCCAGAGGGTAATTACATCACGATTGAGGGTAAAGAAAAAGAGACTAGATTTTTTATTGTTCAGAAAGGGAGTGTTGGTATTTCTAATTCCATTCCGTTTATTACCAATAAAAAAAATTCTACTCTTGGACCCGGTGATTTTTTTGGCGTTATAGCCGCCATGTCAGGCTTTACTCAAATTGAAACCACCATGTCGTTAAGCGCTGTAGAATTGGTTGTCGTTGATAAGTCCCAGTTTGAAGGCCTTATCAGATTTAACACTCCTATAGCGATGAAAATAATCCAGCAGTTCTCGCGGCGGGTGCGACAGTTGAACAGCATACTTACCGAACTTACCAGAAACGCCGAAAACGCGGATGAAGACGTGGAAATACTTTATAAAAACGCTTTGTACTACATGAAAGAAAAGAAGATGAACCGCGCTTTTTACTGTTTTAAACGTTATGTCGAGTGCTTTCCTTCGGCGGAGAATGTCCAAAAGGCGCGTGTAGCGATTAAGGCGCTCATATCTTACAATAAACCGGGTTTTAAAGTTACATCCGCGAATGAATCCGTGCGGCTTTATCCAAAGGGTAATTTGATATGCTCCGAAGGCGAATTCGGCGAGGAGATGTTCATTATTCAGTCGGGTATGGCGAATGTATTTAAAATCGTAAACGGGATGCAAGTGGTGTTGTCCGTGATTAAAGCCGGCGATATTTTTGGCGAAATGTGCCTTCTTGAAGCAAAACCCAGGTCGGCCAGCGTAGTGGTTTTGGAAGATTGCCTTGTTACGGTGATAACAAAACAAAATTTTGAACTTATGGTTAGCCTAAAACCTCAAATTATAGGGCGTATTACGCAAATGCTGGCTGAACGCATCTGGTTTATGTACAAACAAATAGCCAACGCCGCGATAAAAGACCCCGTAGCTAGATTTTTTGACGTGCTGTGCATACAAATGGAACGCGATAAAGTAGTTGTCGCGCCGTTTACGCAACATATTTTTAATTTTAACGTTGACCAATTTATGAAGATGGCGAATATAGAAGACGTTGACAAACGCAAGATAGTTACTCTAATAAGCGAGGATAACAAATTTAAAATCGTGTCCGACAAACTGTTGGTAACCGATGTAATGGAAATTATCAGATTAAACGATTTTTATAAAAAACAAAGCGGGCGAAATAAAAACCACATTCATGGATATTCGCAACACAGATAAAAAACAAAAGTTTGTTTTTCCTGTTTTTTGGAAGCTTGCTCTTTTTATAACTGTTGTTTTTGCCGCGTCTATATCCGCAGTTAGTTTTTCCATGTATACGATTCTTGCGCCTTCCGCTTTGCGCGGCGCGGAAGACGTTTGTGTAACAAAAAATCAAAACGCCGCTATCGCGCTAAATACAATTCTTGGCGGCGTAAAAAACAACGTTCAATATTTTATAAACGCTTTTTCTTTAATGGAAGATTCCGGGGAAAGGAATTCATTTACATACACCTTTTTCAGGAACAACCCGGAAATATCCGCCATAGTTACACATCCCAAAAACGCCGGGATTTATAGCGCGGAAAAAATAATAAATATAGATTTGTTAAATAAAAAAGTTTTAGATTTTAATTCTGTTGATTTATTTTTAAAATCATACGAAAGCCAATTGGCGGCGGCGGCGGTTTCCGGCGGCGGGATTTTTAACGCTTATCCCGTGTTTGGAAAACCGGTTTTGGTTTACGCCCTGCCGGACGGGCCGGAATCGCGAAGTTATTTCTTTTTTTTGGCGGAAAACCTGTCAACGTTTTTAAAAATTCCGGTGGAGGATGGAACCGCTTTTTTGGTGAATAAAAACACCGGCGTTTTAATTCACTCCGATATTGTTTTAACCCGTTCCGCCGTGCGCCTGGAAGAAGCCGGTTATGTGCGTGAAATTGCGCTTTCGGCGGAAGAAGAAGGCGCCCTGGTAGTTGACGGGAAAGACGGCGGCGAATATTTCGTTTCGTTTAGAAAGATTGAAGGAGACGCAGTCTTAATACATGAATTCCCAATAAACAGCGCGTTAAAGGAAATAAACGAAACTTTAATTCGTAATATATGCCTTGGATTTGCGCTTTTGTTTATAACGCTTTTTTTTACGCGAATACTTACAAAACCTTTTTTGTTTAGATTGAACCGTTTGCGAAAAGTTGCGGAAGAATGCGCGGCTTTTAACTTTGAAACCGAAATTAAAGCCGGAAAAACCGATGAATTGGACAAACTCGCTTCCGCGCTCGCATCTTTTCAAAAAAGCGCGCGGGCTTTTTCTTTGTTTACTGATTCTAGAATTGTAAGCGCTTTTTTAAATAAAGAATTGAACGAAACTCTTGTTAAAAAAAACGGCGTCATTCTTTACGCAAATATTTTTAATCTTCCTGATATAAAAAAGAAAACAAACATGGCTGAATTAAACGCATATATCGCGGAATTTATAGGCGTTGTTGATTCCAATACGGTAAAAACCATGGGAGTGAGCGGCAGGTTTTACGACGGCATGATTTGCTGCCATTGGGGGTGCGCTTTTTCCACCGGGAACCGCAGCCACGACTCGCTTAACGCCGTCCGGGCCGCGCTTATGATGCGCATAGCTATTATTGATTTTAACCGTGAACAAAAAAAGAACGGCAAGCCGCCGTTGCAAGCGGTGTTCGCCCTGGACGCCGGAGTTGTAAGCGCCGGAATTACTGGCGTCCAAAACCGGCGGGAATACGCGGTGTTCGGCAACGCGGTGAAAAACGCGAAAAATATAAGCGTTTTGAACCGGTTTAACGGCGCCGATATTGTAATAAGTGAAAGAATATTTTTACGTGTATACAACTATATTATTGCCGAAGAATTGCGTGATTTTGACGCCGGCAAAGACAAACGTTTTTTTGCGCTTATCAATCTAAAAATAAAAGAGGGCGTAACGCAGGCCATTCCGCGAAATCTTGTTGAATTGCGGAAACTGCTGGAGCAGGACGATGAAGATACGGGAGGCGGCGCTTGACGCTTTTATTTTACTCATATTTCTTGCGGGATTTTTTTTCGCGTACTTTAAATTTAAATCAGCATACGATTACGCGCTGGTTAAAAATCTCCAATTCACGCCTTTAATTTCATCTTCCCGCTACGAAAACGAAAGCCTTTTTCAGACGGAGGCCGCATTTGAGAGCCTGCCGCAAGGGCCGCCCGCGCAACCGCAGTTAATATCCCCACAAGACGGCGCTTTTTTTTACAACGGCCCCGGAAACCTGGGCGTCTATTTTCACTGGCAAGAAATGGAATACGCCGCTTCTTACACCATACGCATATCTACACGCGCCGACTTACGCGCCCCTATTTTTAAAGAAATTGTAAAAACAAACAGTTTTGTTTTAACCGGAAAAAGGGCGTTGATGCTGCCGGAAACCGTATTTTATTGGTCGGTTATGCAAACCGACCTGGAAGGCGAAACTTCATCCTACTCCCCGCCGCGGACGTTTAGCGTTGGATTGCTTAATAAATAGCGTCTGGCCGCAATGTAGGCGCGTTATGGACGGACGCTAAACAGCAAACGGGCCGCGCAAAAAAAAAGCTTTTGATTTTATTTTGGATTAGGGTTTTCTTTTGGGGAATCCGGTATGCGCAGGCGTTTTTCCGCATAGCGCATAGATTGTTCAACCACGAAGGTTATTACCCAGTAAATTATGGCCACTGAACAGTATGATTCAAAAAAACGGTAACTGTTTCCGGCAAGGATTTTCGCTCTGGCTGTAATGTCCACCACAGAGCAGATAAATGCGAGAGACGTCTCTTTTAGAAGCGCTATAAGCGAATTGCCGAGCGGGGGGAGCGCCACTACAAAAGCCTGCGGTATTATTATGCGCCGCAACAACTGACCTGTCGTCATTCCCAGCGAATGGGCGGCTTCTATTTGGCCTTTGTCTACGGATAGTATCGCGGCGCGTATCGTCTCGGAACAGTAGGCTCCCTGATTTAAAGCTAGGGCCGTCAACGCGAAAAACATCGGCGGCACGGCGTTAACGTTAAAATTTGTTCCATGATAATAGTTTATATACCGTAAAATTAAAGGTATGCCAAAGTAGGTGAGGTAAAGCTGAACTATGATGGGCGTACCCCGCGTAATCGAGACGTAAACCGAACAAAACTGGCTTAAAACTGGAACCTGGGCTATTTTTACCACCGCTACGGCGAGGGCTATCGCAAGGCCGAAAATCATCGCCAAAACGGTAAGCCATAAAGTTACCGGCAATGCGGTAAGCACCGCCGGAATTTGTGTAAAAACAAGCGAAAAATCAAACAGATTATCCATTTAAAACCCGCTTAACAAAAAAGAACAAAGGCTTTAATTAGCCGGTTGCGGCGAATAATCTGATTTAAAATACTTTTCGTTTATGCGTTTAGACGAGCCGTCTGCTATAACCTCCCGCAACGCCTTGTTAATATCCGAGGCTAACTGTTCGTTTCCCTTGCCTATAATTAGATAACTGTAAGGCGTTTTCATTAGTTCTGATGAAACATCGTCCGATAGTTCTATCCCTTTTAGCTTCAGGTTGAATTCATGTAGGTACATATCCAGCATTGGTTTGTCGATAAGGTTAAAATCCCATTTTCCGGTCTCCACTTCGCGTAAAACGGACAAAATGTCGGCTTCCGTGTATGAATTTAAGATAGGCGCCTCTGGATGTTCCTTGTTGTATTTCTCTATCGCCGTAGACATATTGGTTCCGACTTGATCCGAACTGGTTTTTCCGGCTAAATCCGCAAAAGTTTTAATTTGGCTTCCTAAATCAGTATTGGCGCTGGAGACCGCCGCCACATAACGGTTTGCAAAAATCGGGTCGCTAAAAATATACTTTTGTTTGCGTTCTTCGTTTTCGGCGAAGTTGTTTACGCCAATCTGATAGCGTCCCGCGTCAAGCCCCGCAAAAATTGAAGGAAAATCGGTTACTTCTATTTCTAGTTTGTATTGAGGCAGGCGTTCAAAAATCGCTTCTATAAGCTCTATGTTGTGCCCCGTAAGTTTTCCAGTCTCGTCCACATAAGTAAAAGGACGCGGGAAACCGCCCGTCGCGGCCTTAACCGTAATTTTACCGGCATCCGCCGAAGCGGTTTTTTCTTTCGCTTTGCAACCTAAAACCGCAACCTGAGACAGAATAGCCGCCGCTAAAATTAACGCCGCGGGACTTTTAAGAAACTTCATGTAAACCTCCAAAAATAAATAAAAAGCCGTTTTTAAAGATAACTTTATTACGGCGAAAGAAATCAAACTTCTTTAAAATAAATCCTAGTAACTCTATGAAATTACTCTAATATTAGAATAAATTTTTACGCGAAAATAGTCAATAAGGCGCGTTGGTTGCTTTGATTCGGACGTTTACGCTCGCTAAAGTTTAAGTCCGCCGCTTTTCCAAATCCGGGCGCGCCTTATATTTATGATGGATTGAATTCACCTTCTAAATTTCAGTTTTTAAATACCGATAAAATTTATCCGGCCTCTTAGCCGCCCGCGCCCGGCGGCTTCGCCCCGCCTGGCGCGGGAACAAGCCTAACCGCGGCAAATCATGCGTGGCGAAATATATTGTTATGCGCCATTGCATAAGAAAATAAAGTATGATATAATAAAAACATAAACCAAAGGATTGTTTGGAGGAATTTATGACCAATGATGTGGAAAATTTGATGCAAAATATTGACTTTTCAATGAAAATGGAGGATATGCCCCTTACCGAGGAGGATAAAAATCGTTTAAGGGATTGTATACTGGGAAGAGAAAATATCAATAAAGTTTTGCAAGAAACTATAAAAAAACATACTTTGGCAGAAGCATAATGGAAAAATATGATTATACATATCAGGATTCCGAAGGTTATTGTTACCCTGGAACTAATGTTTTAAGGAACAAATTAGGCATTAAAGACGAATCCGCATTGACCGCTGCGGAAAGAGAAACAACCAGTTTAAAACTATTGATGATACATAATATGCCAATTATAAAGACTTATGACATAAATAATTTATGTAAAATACATAAAACCATATTTGAAGACATATATGCAAGGGCATGGCAAATACGAAAGGAGACTTTCTTTCCAAAGGCAATTCAATATTTTGCCGGGGACAATATATAATAGAAAACGCAAATAGAATATTTGGAAACATTTTTGGAGAAAAATATTTACATGGATTATCGAAATCAAATTTTATAGAAAGAATGGCATATTATATGGGAGAAGTAAATGCCTTGCATCCATTTCGTGAAGGGAACGGCAGAACAGCCCGTGAATTTTTCAGACAATTATCGCTAAACGCAAATTATATACTTGATTTTAGTAAAATAGAGAAGGAAGAATTATTAGAAGCAGACATTGGACTTGTTCGCCAACCTGGTTGGTTGTCGCCCAAGTCTTGCAAAATGCTGCGCATTTTGCGTTTTTTAAGCGGAAGTTGTTCGAAAACTGAAGTTCCCGAACAACTCTATTGAAGCGTTTAATGGAAAATATGAAAAATTAATAAAAATGTTGGATAAAACAATAACTGTAAAATAGGCGACTACGCATAACAGGTTTGTTTATGCTTCGCCGCCAGTAGGCGGATCGGGGGGGTCCGTTCGCCTAGGTCGTTCCGCTACGCGCCCTAGCTTGCTGGGGAACACTCCCACGGCTCACTGCGCCCACATTTTTGCAGCCCTGGTCGCGCTTCCTGCGGGAAGCGATGCTACGCAAGCCCTTATTCGGGCTGCAAAAACGTCATA
>JAITER010000041.1 GCA_031281945.1 Spirochaetaceae bacterium
CCTATGTTGGCCGGAAGCCGCCGCCGCTAGAAAGCGCAAGGGATTGAACTTCAAATGCGCGTAGCGCACTTGAAGTTTGGCTGTATCCGATAAAAACGGCCTTCGTCCGTTGTTTATCAAATACAGCGCCTTATCACCAGATGCGCAAGGGATTGAACTTCAAGTGCGCTGTGCGCACTTGAAGTTTGGCTGTATCTGATAAAAACGGCCTTCGTCCGTTGTTTATCAAATACAGCGCCTTATCACCAGATGCGCAAGGGTTAACCCATTCCAAGGGCCGCGACGTGCGGCCCTTGGCGCTGAAGGAGAAGGCTCCCTGTTTTGAAGCGCAAGGGATAGGAGCGGGAATTACACATAAATCCGCTTGGCGGATTTATGTGTAATTTGAGCGGATAGCCCGGTTTTTGCCGCAAAGCGGCAAAAATGCGCCCAAAATCAGAATCACGGTTTTATCCAGCCGATATAGTGCAAAATTCGTGTTTGCGTGTTATCCTAATTACACGCATCTGTTCCAAAGGTTCGCTTTTGCAGACGACGCCATTTAAAAAATGCGGTTCGCCTAACATTTAAGCGATAAGGTTACAAATCTAAAATCAAGAATCCGTAGCCAAAACTCGCGCGCTTCCATAGGAACAGGCCCATATCTTTTCAAAATTTTTATAGGAGAAAAAAATGAAAAAAACTATTTTATTTGGATTTGCCGCATTGCTTGCTTTTGGAACAGCCGCTTGCAGCAAAAAAAAAGAAGGCGCCGCAGACAAGAAGTTTACGTTAAAAATGTCCACGCAATTGAATGAAACACACCCCATGGTGGACGGTTTTAAAGAATGGTCTAAAAACGTAGAAATGAAAACTAACGGCGGCCTTGTTATACAAGTTTACCCTTCAGCTCAATTAGGAAGCGATGAAGATGTAATCGAACAAGCCTTACAAGGCGTCAATGTGGCCGTTTTAACGGACGGCGGGCGTATGAGCAACTATGTTAGAGAAATTGGAATTATAGGTATGCCTTACATCGTAGACAACTACGATGAACTTCTAAAAATCATGAATACGCAAACTTTTTCCGTCTGGGAAGATGCCCTGGCTTCAGACGGTATACGCGTCCTGGCTTTTAACTGGTACGACGGCCCCCGTCATTTTTTAACAAACGTCCCCGTTAAAAGCCCGCTTGATTTAAAAGGCCTAAGGATACGCACTCCAGGCGCTCCTGTTTGGGCGAAATCAGTCGAGGCTATGGGAGCCACTCCAATAGCTATGGGCTGGAACGACTCTTACAACGCGATTCAATCCAAATCAATTGACGGCGTAGAAGCCCAACACACCGCTTCTTTTGGAGCGCGTCTGTACGAAGTGGTAAAATACATCAACAAAACAAGCCATTTTCAGCTTGCCAACGGAATTATCGTAGGGGAAAAATGGTTTTCTCAACTTCCAGAGGATTATCAAAATATTTTAATAGAGGAGTGTCAGACCGCGGCGGCTTTAAACGCCCGCGTGGTGGAGCGCGTAGCGGACGAATACGAAACGCAGATGGTTTTGAAAGGAATGGAGGTTGTAGAATCAAACAAGGAAGCGTTTAAAGCCGCGTCTGAATCCGCTTACAAAACCCTGGATTTCTATGATTTACGAAAGCAGATTTATGATGAATTAGGAAAATAAAACCGGAGTATAAAACCGCGTAAAGGAGTTTTTTCATGAATTATATGCAAAAGATTTACCGGTGTTTTTGCAAAGCCGAAGAAATTTTAGTTTCGGCCTTTATCGCAACAATCACCTTTTTGGTTTTTATTTCCGCAGTGGCCCGTACAGCCGGAAGCCCGTTAAACTGGGCGCAAGATGTATCATTGCTTTTGTTTGCGTGGGTTGTGTTCCTGGCGGCGGATTTAGCGTTACGCAAAGCCGACTTTGTGCGCGTTGATATGCTGGTACGCTTTCTCCCCGTAAAAACGCAAAAATTTTTATATTACTTTATGTATTCTTTAGCCATTGTTTTTCTGCTGATTCTTGTAATCTACGGCTTCCCATTAAGCGCCAGCAACGCAAAACGGTTGTTTCAAACTTTGGGAATAAGTTATTCATGGGCCACCCTTAGCGTTCCTGTAGGCTCCATATTTTTAATCATCACCATTACGCTAAAACTGATAAGCCGGTTCAAAGAAAAAGAAATAGTTGTGCAAGCGAAGGAGGCGATTTAATGGGCGCCGTTGTAATTATTTTCCTTTTGCTTTTAATTTTTGGTATGCCAGTGGCTTTTGCGATAGGAGTCGCCGGCACAATCTTTTTTGTCGTTACTCCCGACATTCCGTTTTCCATAGCCGTGCAGAAAGTCGTAAGTTCAAGCCAAAGCTTCACTTTGCTGGCGATACCTTTGTTTGTTTTCGCCGGCAACTTAATGAACAATACAGGTATAACCACACGTTTAATCAAACTTTCCAACGCCTTAACCGGCCACATGTACGGTAATTTGGGGCAAATATCCTGCGTTCTTTCTACGCTAATGGGCGGAGTTTCCGGTTCCGCCAACGCGGACGCCGCTATGGAAAGCCGCGTGCTCGGCCCCTCCATGACAAAACGCGGATACGCGAAAGGGTATTCCGCGGCGGTAAACGGCGTCACTTCTCTAATTACCGCGACTATCCCGCCAAGCATGGGGCTAATAATCTACGGTTCCGTAGGCGAGGTGTCCATAGGGCGGCTGTTTGCCGGCGGTTTTATTCCCGGCTTTCTGATGATGATAGCCTTTATGCTTACCGTGCATTTTACCGCGAAAAAACGCGGCTATACGCCGGAACGGGAAAAACCCGCCAGCCTAAAAGAAGTGGGCGCGGCGTTTGCGGCGAGCATCTGGGCGTTGCTTTTTCCCGTTATACTCATACTTGGAATCCGTTTTGGAATATTCACGCCCTCCGAATCCGGCGCCTTCGCCTGCGTATACGCGATTTTTGTAGGCGTGGTTGTTTACCGCGAACTCACCTTTAAAACCTTTTTGCAAACGCTAAAAGACACCGCATCCGACATCGGGGTAATTATGATTCTGGTTTCGCTTTCCGGCATCTTTGGATACGGAATAGTGTACGACAGAATACCTCAAGCGATGGCTTCATTTTTGATAAATGTTACGTCAAACCCGTACATCCTGATGTTTATTATCATTTTGCTGTTGGTATTCTGCGGTATGTTCGTAGAAACTACGGTAATCGCCCTTTTACTTACGCCTATACTTCTACCTGTTATAACATCCGCCGGTATAGACCCGGTTCAGTTCGGTTTAATTATGATGACGGTGGTTACAATGGGAATAATGACGCCGCCTGTAGGAATCGCCCTGTATACAACATCCAGCATTATGGGGTGCAAACCAGAAGAAACAGCGAAAGAATCCGTGCCGTTCATAATCGCGGCGCTCGTGGTGATAACCTTCTGCATCTTTTTTAAAGATGTAGTTCTGTTTATTCCAAACCTTATTTTTGGAAAATAGATTTATTCTTAAAATCAGCTCTAATCCGGCCAAAATAAAATTTGGCCGGATTACACTTAAAACCGTAAAACCAGGAGCTTCGCGGCGCTTGCTCAATACTTTAGTTGCAAACAGACTCTTCTTAAAAACCGCAAGCCTTGTGATTTTTAAGAATTTAATGATGTGGAGATGTATTATGTGCTATTTGGCGGTGATTGCGGGCGGCGGAATCGGGGCTTTGTTCCGGCATCTTTCAATACAATTTTTTAATTCGATTATTCCAGAAAAATACGCTTTTGGGACTCTGTTTGTAAACTGCGCCGGTTCTTTGTGCATGGGTTTTCTTACCGCGCTTTTTGCTTTCTTTGCGCCGGACGCAAAATTAAAATTATTTTTAACAACCGGCTTCCTGGGCGGATACACGACATTTTCCACGTATTCGCTGGAAACAGCGCGGTATATTTTGGCGGGAAACATTAAACAGGCGGCGTTAAATATATTGGCGAATAATATATTGTGTATACTGTTTGTATTATCCGGCATGTTTATTTTCAAATGTTTTTTTAATCCAACCAAATAGCGCCGTTCACCGCGCCGCCGTTAAAAAATAGAGTTGTTCGGAAACTTCAGTTTTCGCAAGACTTGTAAACTAACCGCAGGTTAGTAGACAACCAACAGGGTTGGCGAACAAGTCCAATAACGCAAATTATTAGAGTTGTTCAGACGAAGCTCAAGGAGGCGAAATGCAATACCGTGAAGACAAAGTTTCTGGCAACAAAATTTCTATACTTGGATTGGGCTGTATGCGCTTTTCACGAAATTTTACGGAAACTGAACGCATGATCTTAACCGCTATAGAAGGCGGCGTGAACTATTTTGACACTGCGTATATATATCCCAATAATGAAAAAACTTTGGGAACCGTACTGGATGCGCATAAAAAACGCGGCGGCGTGTTTATAGCCACAAAGCTACCGCTAATTTTATGTAAAAACGGCGATGATTTTGATAAATTTTTTAACAAACAACTAGAAAATCTTAAAACAGACCATATTGATTATTATTTAATGCACATGATAACCGATTTAGCTCAATGGGAAAAATTGGTTGGCTGGGGAATAGAAGATTGGATAGCCCGTAAAAAACATGAAGGCCGCATACGCCAGGCCGGATTTTCGTTCCACGGCGCTTTCGGCGAATTCATTAAAACGCTAAACGCTTATCCCTGGGATTTTTGCCAAATTCAATATAACTATTCCAACGAAAATTACCAGGCCGGAAAAGAGGGCCTAAAAGCCGCTTTTGCAAAAAATATACCTGTTATAATAATGGAGCCTCTTTTAGGCGGGCGCCTCGCCGCGGGGTTGCCGGCTTCGGCCATAAAAATTTTCGCCGAAGTCAACCCAACCCTTACGCCTGCGGCCTGGGCGTTGCGCTGGCTTTGGGCTCAGAACGAAACGGCCTGTGTTTTAAGCGGCTCGAACAGCGCGGCCCAAATGGAAGAAAATTTAAAAACGGCGGAGGGCGCCGGGCCGCTTGCGGAAAACGAATTGGCGGCTTACGAAAAAGTTAAATCCGTTTTCGCCGCCGCCTATAAAATCAACTGTACAGGCTGTAATTACTGTATGCCGTGTCCCAAAGGCGTGAATATCCCAGGTTGCTTCGCGGCTTACAACGCAAGCTTCGCCCAAAATTTTAAAACCGGAATGCAACAGTTCCTAACAAGCGCGGGGTTGAACGGCGGCTCGCCGTATTTTTGCGTAAACTGCGGCAAATGCGAAACACATTGCCCGCAAAAATTGCCGGTGCGAAAAACGTTAAAAGAAGTTGCGCGGCGCCTGGAGCCGGCGCCCATTCACTTGGCTCTTTCCATCGCAAGAAAATTTTTACGATAGAACCCGCCTCAGTTTAGCTTGAGGGGGGCGCGGCCTCCTCCACAGAAGGCGGGGTTTCCGCCTCCGCCGGTTTTTCTTCAACAGGCGCTTCCGTTTCCGGTTGCGGCGGTTGAAGCCCCGCATCCAGCAACCGTTGAACCGCATCTTTGTTCGCCTTGCTTAAGGCCGGATCGGCGATTAGCTTTTTTACGGCTTCTTCGTTGTTAAAGCCTTCCGCAATAGCGGCTTCAAACTCTTTTAGAGCTTCGGGGTTTTCCGGATCCGCGATTAAAAGCAGGCGGGCGTAATCAAACTGCAAGTCCGGCTTTTTTATGTTTTTTTCATTACCGGAGAATTCACTTAACGCGGATTTTAACTGCTCAAGAGCGCGAGCCAAAAAACCGTTTTCCTCAAGCATTTCCGCGTATTCCCGCCTAACCTGGGCGTCCTTGTGTTTTTTAAGCCAAATGTCGTAAGCGTCCAGCGCCTCTACTTTTTTTTGCGCCTTTTGAGCTCTCGCCAGCATAAGCAGAGTATCTTTGTTTTCGGTTAAATTAAAGTTGTATTTTTGTAAAACCGCCTCGCATTCGGCGTATTTTTCCAGCGCGAACAATACAAGCGAGTAATTGTAACCTTCGTCCGCGCTTTCCGGGTCTAGCTCCAGCGTTTTTTGGTAGATTTTTTCAGCTTTTTCCAGATCGCCAAGTTTGATTAAAGTAAAGGCCAGCGCCTTCAATGCCATTACGTTTTTAGCATCACCTTTTAATATGCGTTCAAAGTATTTGGCGGCTTCGGTAAAACGGCCTTGTTCAAAGGCTATGCGGCCCAGGTTATACTCAGAAGCGCGCATGGTGCGGTTAGCTGAAGACGCCCTGAGCAACCAGGTTTCCGCCTCGCTGTATTTGCCTATGTCGAAATAGGCCATGCCAATAGAGTAGTATTCTTCGGCGCTTATGGCTCCGGTTGCGCACCCCAAAAAAGCGGCGGAAACAGGGGCGACGGCGAGACAAAAGACAAACATACTATTTATAAGGGAACGCAAAAAAAGCCGCGCTTTTTTTTTAACTTCTATTTGAACAACGCCGTTTTCGTCCGCGTTTACACAAATAACAGACTGCGGCGCATTTTGATTTTGCAAAAGATAAACGGCAAGAACGTCTTCAATTTTCTCTTTCACCGCCCGCCGTATTTCCCTGGCTCCGTTTTTTTGCCAATTCGCATACGAAAGAACGGCGTTTTTCGCCTTTTCGCTTATTTCAAGGGTGAAAAATCCCGTTTCTTTACCGTTTTTATCCAGCGCGTAATCCAGCCTGCCGCGCAAATCGTCAAGTTCAAGCGCCAAAATTTGAGCTGCGGCCTCCTCCGTAAAAGGTTTAAAAACTATAATTTCGTCAATACGGTTCAAAAATTCCGTTTTAAAAAATGAACGCGCCGCCTTTAACGCGGCTTTTTCCACAGTTTTGTAATCCAGAGTTTCGCCCGCTCCCGTAAAACCAAGCCTCTGCTTTTTAACAAGATCATCCATTCCCGCGTTGCTGGTCATAATGATGACGCTTTGGCGCAAGCTTACCTTGCGGCCAAAATTGTCTTCAATTTCGCCCTCTTCCAGAGCTTGCAAAAACAAATTGAAAACATCGCCGTGCGCTTTTTCCGCCTCATCAAGCAAGACGACGCAGTTAGGATTGCGCCTCAACCGTTCTGTAAGAACGCCTCCTTCCTCATAACCAACGTAGCCGGGCGCGGCGCCGGTAAGCCGGGAAACCGTGTGTTTTTCGCTAAAATCCGACATATCAATGCGCAAAAGAGCGTTTTTTGAACCGTAAAGTATTTGCGCCAGGGTTTTCGCCAAAAGCGTTTTGCCGCTGCCGCTACATCCCAGGAACAGAAAAGACCCTTGAGGCCTGTCCTTTGCGGAAAGTCCGGAACGCGAGCGTATCACCGCCTTGCAAAGCCGTTCAACCGCTTCATCCTGACCTATCAGCGTCTTTTTAACAGCCCGCGCCATATCCAGCACTGGAAAACCATCCTTACAAAAGCCGTCCTGCGGGACGCCGGTCATCTGGGAAAGAGCCGTGGAAACGTCATCCGCATCTATCAACGGCATTTCGCGCCGTCCGGTTTTACGAAAGCTTTTTTCCGATTCCAATTTTTTCATAACCGCTGTTTCATCCAAAAGGTCTATCGCTTTGTCCGGCATACTACGTCCGTAAATAAAACGATCCGCAAGACGGGCGGAAAGATTCACCGCAGCGTCTGTAAAACGAACCCCATGAAATTCTTCATAACGGCCTTTTAACCCGGACAGTATACGGCAGACCTCGCCTACATCAGGCTCACACACCTCCACCATTTGGAAACGGCGTTCCAAAGCGCCGTCCCTTTCAAAATACTTGCGGTATTCGGCCAGCGTTGTAGCGCCTATACACTGAAATGTTCCGCGAGAAAGGGCGGGTTTTAGCATATTACCCGCATCTAAAGCGCCGGATCCCCTGCCAGCCCCCACTATGGTGTGAATTTCGTCTATAAACAGTATTACGTTGGCGTCCTGCTCACATTCCGTAATAATACTTTTAATACGTTGTTCAAACTGGCCGCGGTATTCGGTTCCAGCCACAATGGAGCCTATGTTAAGTGAAAGTATGCGTTTGCCGGCTAAAGCCGAAGGGGCGTTTTTACCCGCAATATACTGGGCCAGCCCCTCGACTAGCGCCGTTTTGCCGGTTCCAGGCTCTCCGGTAAATATGGGGTTGTTTTTCACCCGCCGGCAAAGGATGCGCAACGCTCTTTCAATCTCTTTTTCCCGCCCTATCACCGGATCCAAAACACCCTGTTTCGCAAGAGCGGACAAATCCACGCAAAACGAGTCCAAATGGGGCGTTTTTGAGTGCGCGGGTTTATCCCTAAAAAGTTCCAGAACCGGATTGCGAGCGCCGGCTTCCATTACAGACGCGGACAAACCGGAATATAAGTTATGAAACTGAGGGAAACCGCCGCCGTCATCTTGTTTGGTGTGGTTAAAACTGGTTTGAACCATAAATCTAAGCAAATTTACGTCCGCTTTTTGGCGCGCAAAAAAAGCGGCGGCGTGAGAGCTTTCTTGCGAGCAGGCGGCAAGTAAAAGATGCTCCGTACCTACGTGTTTATGACCCATTATCAGGCTTTCTTGTAAAGCAATTTTTAAAAGGTCTTTTGTTCTTTGCGAAGCCGGAACTTCCACATTTGAAAAATTTCCATCGATGGAATCGTCTTGTTTTTCGTAAGTTAAAAGCACAGCCTCCAGCTCACGTTTCCACAAAAGCACGTCTATTTGCAGAAAATCAAGCGCGGCTTTCGCGGCGCCGCCAGATTCATTGATTACGGCGTATACAACGTGTTCCGGTTCTATGCGCACAGAGTTAAGCCTGCGAGCCTCTTTTTGAGCGTTAAGAGTAAGAGCGCGTTCCGCTCGCCGTGTAAACGCATATATCATGTGTAAATAATACAGAAAAAACAACGGCTGTTTCCACACCTATGAAAGTTCCAGAACGGCTTAACCGCTCCTCTTGCCAAAGATGTTTTTAAGCATAATACTCCCCAAGACCCGCCCAGAACCCCATTTATTATTGTTTTTTCCGAAAAACCACTGTACACTAAAGCATGATAAAAAATTTTTTATTTAAAATTGTGGAACAAGCCGTTAGAGAAGTCCTTACAGTGCAGGTAAACGGGCGCATAGATAAATTGGACGAGCGCTTCCAAAAGTTTGAAATCAAAATGGACGAGCGCTTCCAAAAGGTAGATGAGCGTTTCCAAAAAATGGAAAACCGTATCGAAGGTCTGGAAATCAAAATAGACGAGCGCTTCGAAAGGATTGAAATCAAAACAGATGAACGTTTCCAAAAAATGGAAAACCGTATCGAAGGCCTAGAAATCAAAATGGACGAGCGCTTCGAAAGGATTGAAATCAAAACAGACGAGCGTTTCCAAAAAATGGAAAACCGCTTCGAAGGTCTGGAAATCAAAATAGACGAGCGCTTCGAAAGGATTGAAATCAAAACGGAAAAACGTTTTGAAAAACTTGAACACAAACTGGAAGAACAGTTTAATAATTTCACGTTTCAAATTAAAGAATTTGAAGAAAAATCAGAAATCCGTTTTGAGAAACAAGAGGCCAGAATACTGAGTTTATTTGAGAAACAAGACGCCAGAATACAGGGTTTATTCGAAAAACAAGACGCCAGAATAACCGCTATGTTTGAAAAACAAGATGAGCAATTAAAAGAATCGGCGATATATTTTGAAGAAAGACTCAAAAATATAGACAACGGTCTTTCTATGGTCAAGGGCCTTTTAGCCGGCAGTGTAGACGGTGTTAGCTTTGTGCAGGCTGTTTTCAACCCGCCGCCTCCACAGCGTAAAACTCATTTGCGGCCCCACCAATAAAGTCTTTTTTCACCGTAGTTATGCAATTGGCCGGCGGTTTATAAATTGAACCCTGTTTTTAAACACCGGCGTTAAAATTAAACGTAGCTTAAAATGCTGCTGATTGCGCCTGTTCCAAACACCCTATCGGTTTTGACAGATTCTTGCAGTTTCCAAGGCTAAAACCTTGCTAAACTGCGCTTTCCAAGATTGTTGTTCCAATATTTGAAGTTTTGGAACAGGCTCAATTAATTCTTTATTTTTTTTAAGGATAAAAATGAATTTGTTATTTAGACTTTCCCAAAACTTGATGTTTTGCAAAGCCCGCTCTATTTTAGTTCCTAAAAACAGCGTTTCGCCCGCTTTTTCCAAAGCCGGACGCTTTGTTAAGAAACCGCTGTTAGCAATTGTCTTTTGTTTTTGCGCCTTGTTTTTCGCCTGCAAAGAAGAAGAAGAAGAGCCCGACCGCGCTTTAGACTTGTCCGGATATAGCGGCGGCAGCATAATACTTGTAGATTTTGGCGGCGAACAAGAGAAAAAAATAAAAACTGGAAGTTACGGCTCTTATATTTTGGCGCGTGTAAATCTAAACGACTCCCCCGTAGAATATAGTAAAACCGGCTATGTAGCCTCTTTTTCAGGCGGCTCCCGTTCCGCTTCGGCTACTGAACAAACAGACGTCCAGGCCGGTATGCGGGAACCTTTTGCGACAGTGGCGAATAAATCCGCAGACTCTTACAGTTACAAGCAATACAAGCAACACGAAAAGGCGCAAAAGTTCAACTCGGCGCCGCCGCCTGTAAAACCGCGCCCGCAAGGGCCGCAGGCTTCAATACAGGGGCCCTTACTTGCCGAAAGCCCGGCAATAGGAACGGAAAAAACCTTTTGGATTGACAAATCTAACGGAACCTTCGAAGAAAAAACAGCGAAACTTTCGTGCACCACCGGGAATTGGGAATTATGGTCGTTAATAAAAGAAGACGGTTCTCTTTACATCCCCGAAAACTCCGGCGTCTACACCCTTTTTTTTGACGCCTATTACAACGCTTTAACCACATTGCTGGGCTACGAATACGGCGGCGGCCCGAATGGAAACGGCGGCATGGACGGAAACAAAAAAATTAAAATACTCGCATACGATTTTGAAGAAGATTCGATAACAGGCTATTTTTGGGGCAAAGACGCCTACTTAAACGATGATGCGGATTTTACAAAAGAAGGGTTAAAATCCAACGAAGCGGAAATCATTTACATGAATTCTAAATTATTTAAAAGCAATATATTTGAGGTAACTTTAATACACGAATTACAGCACATGATTCATTTTAACAAAAAAGTTTTATCCAAAAATCCCGGCAAACAATTAAACAGCAGCGTGTGGTTTAACGAAATGATTTCCATGGTTTGCGAAGACCTGATAGGCCCGCATGGAACAATACACTCCGATACTAAAGGCCACCCCATAAGAGAGCGGATGCCAACCGCGTTACAATATTACTGGACTTCTGGAACTACGGAGCTAAATGTTAACAGTCCGATTGTTGTTTTTCAGTACGACAATATGTATTCATTCGGCGCCTACCTCGCCCGCAATTACGGCGGGCCAAAACTTCTGCAAGAAATGGTGAACAACAACTATGTGGACGAAGAATCAATTCTAAAAGCCATAGAAGCCTGCGGAGAAAAAGTTCCCGCCGGCGGTTTTAACGAAATAGTAAGCAATTACAGCCTGGCTTTAATCAACAGAAACACCTCCAAGCCCACTTTTCACATAACCAGCCCTTCATTAAAAATTGGAGAATTCAATTATGAATTTACACCAATAATACTTTGGAATAAACAAAAATTTCCCAATTGGACTGTATTTTACACAAATACTTTCGCAACAGAAGCCACTTCAATACAATTTAGCGCTACAATTCCGCCAAAGGGTTTTGTTTTAGAATGTGAAAATTCATGGCTCGACATGAAAAGCGAACAACTTACAATAACGTTGCGCCGCCCGGAAGATCCTAACGTCAAACTGTATATGATAAGGCTTTAATGAAAATTCCGGTTTATCTAGGCCAGCTTAACCGCGAACAGCAAGAAGCGGTTCTGCATACGGGAAACACGTTGCTAATTCTTGCCGGCGCCGGCTCCGGCAAAACCCGCGTTATAACATCCAAAATCGCCTACCTTATACGCGAAAAAAATTACCCGCCGTCTTCAATTTTGGCGGTTACGTTTACCAACAAAGCGGCGCGGGAAATGGCCTCCCGCGCCTGCGCCATAGACTCCCGCGCCGCCGCCGTTATGATACGCACGTTCCATTCGTTTGGCGCGTGGTTCTTGCGCGTCTACGGCGAAGCCGGCGGCCTTTCCCACAACTTCACCATTTACGACGACGCCGCCTCTCAAAGCCTAACCGCCTCCATCATGACAAACGCGGACAAAGCGGACGTAAAATTTTTCGCAAGAAGCATATCTCTTGCAAAAGATTATTTTTACACGCCGCAAAGCCCGGAACTTGCTTTAATAAATCACAACCCCATATTCCCAAACATATACGATGAATACGAAAAAGCGCTAAAAAAAACAGGAAATGCTGATTTTGGCGATTTAATCAAAAAACCGGTGGAAATTTTACGCGAAAATCCGGGTGTCGCGGAATATATACGCAACAGATTCAAAGTTATTCTTGTAGACGAATACCAGGACGCGAATTCAGCGCAATTTATACTGCTAAAAGAACTGTCGGGCGAAGGCTCATACGTTTGCGTTGTAGGAGACGACGACCAGTCAATTTACCGGTTTCGGGGCGCGGAGTTGCGCAACATTTTAAATTTTCAAAAAGAATTTGGCGGGGCGGATATAATTAAGCTGGAGCGCAATTACCGCTCAAAACAGGAAATACTAAGCCTTGCGGGGTCTGTTATAGCACATAACAAAGGGCGGCTTGGAAAAACCTTAACCGCGGAACGTGGAAGCGGCAAAAAACCAGTCCTTATTTGCGTAGAAGATCAAGAAATTGAAGCTGAAATATGCGCAAACCTTATAGAAGAATCTGTAAAAAAAGAAAGCGCCCAATTTTCGGACTGGGCTATTTTATATCGTATAAACGCTCAATCCATAGGCTTCGAAAATGCTTTTCTGCGCCGCGCAATCCCTTATCGCATAGTAGGCGGCCTTAAATTCTACGAACGCGAAGAAATTAAAGACGCGCTTGCTTTACTCGCCTTTTTAATCAACCCCAAAGATGAGGTGGCTTTCCGGCGCATGGTAAACAAACCGGCGCGAGGCGTGGGAAAATTGGCTGTACAAAAAATAATAGCCGCAAGCGGCGAGGCGCAAAACGCTGAAACTTTGTGGAACCTGGAAATCGCGGCGGAAAAAACAAAAAACGCCCTAACCGCAAAAGCCAGAACCGGCCTCCAGGTGTTTTTATCGGCGATAAAAAACGCCCGCTCAATCTTATACAGCGGATCCTCCCCCGGCGCGGCGGAGGACGCTACAGACAAAACCGAAGGCGGGGAAGACGCGGCTAAGCCAGAAGACGCGAACCAGGCTCCCAAACAAACAAAAAAAACTCCGCAAGAAAAAGATTTGGTTAACGGCTCAGGAGGGCTTGCTTTAGCGGTCGCGGCCCTTGTAAACGACAGCGGCCTATCCGCGCACTGCTATATGCGGGACGGAGAAACCTACGGCCAGCGATTCTCCAATCTGCAAGAACTAATCAACAACGCCCTCCTTTTCCCATGCTCGCGGGACGGGGTGATTAGTTTTTTAGACCAAGTGGAATTGGATAAATCGCTCGAAGGAGCGGAAGAAAACAGCGAAGAATCCGTCAACCGCGTTAGTTTAATCACATTGCACAATACAAAAGGATTGGAATTTAAGCGCGTAATAATAACAGCCTGCGAACAAGGGCTATTTCCACGCAACGAAAAAACCGGCGAGGAGCTGGAAGAGGAAAGACGTTTGTTTTACGTAGGCGCAACGCGGGCTATGGATGAACTTTATTTCACCTGCGCTTCAACACGCCGCGTTTACGGTCAAATCATGCACCAAACGCCGTCAATTTTTTTAACGGAAGCAGACGGCGATTTTTTAGAAAAAAAGGGCGTAAGCGCCGCAAGCCTGTTCAGCAAAAACGCGCCCGCATACGCATACACATATTTACGAAATTCAAGACGAGGTTTCAGCGCAATCCCAACGAAACTGAACAGCCGCATAAAAACCTCAAGCGACGGACGCTGGACTGTAGGGGATCGTATTTTTAACGAAGACGAAGGTTACGGCGGCGTCACTGATATATCAGAAGGAGAAGACGGCCCCGTCATAAAAGTCTGTTTTGACACAGGTAAAGAACGGCGTTTTTTAAGTTTTGTTCAAAGTAAATCTTATTTAAAAATAACAGAATAACCGCCTTGTCAAATAAAAACGCGATCTTGTTAGCAAAGTCTTAATAGGGCGCATTTTTTGCCGTTTCACGGCAAAAAACCGCGCTTTCCGCTAAAATTTCGCAAAAACGCCAAAAGGCGTTCTTGCGAAATTCCCACTTCAATCGCTTGCGCTCGCGGTATGCAAGCCTTCTTTTTCAATGTTTAAGGATCAACGCCGCTTCTGTTACCGTGATTGAACGGCTAATTTGACAAAAGGCGCACATTTTTTGGCTAAAGCCGTTTTAAAAAAATGCAACTTTTTAATAATTTTATTTTTTTTAAGCTTTTCGTAGCAAAGAGGCGCGGAAAACACATTGACTGTCGCAAAGGCGCCTTGCCTCCACAAAGTCAGAATCACCCACGGACGTTTTGTACAAAAGAGCTTTTTCACCGGGGATTATTTCGTTTATATAATTTATATCTATTCTTAATACGTCAAAACCGGCGCCGTCTTCAGGCGCTTCCAAAAAAACAATATCTTGCAACCATTCAATATAACGAACATTGTTCACATGGCCGTTATAATCGCCGTCTGAGTACCCCGGAGTCTTCTCACAAACCATTTGAGCGCCGTCAATAGCCGTCAAAGCGGCAAGCCCATCTGGAACCATGTCCGGCATATCACTATTTAACGGCAGTTTTAAGCAGAGACTTTCTTCGCGTAAGGGTCGGCGTTTCTTTAGGTCTATCACCAGCCAGCCGCTACGGCCTTCCGCTACATTAGCGCCGCTTTCGTCCGTAATCAGATAGTCGCGTATAGCGAACAGCCGTTTAAAACCCCTGGGCCATGTTTTTAACGTTAGTTTTTCACTCATGGCGGGACGTCTTTTAAGTTCAACCGAAAATCTAGAAAGCATCCAGCCTTGACCAGACTCAGCTACTTTCCTAACGCCTATTCCTAAATCATCGCCGTGCAAAGCCGTAGCCTGTTGAAAAAAGCCAAACAGAGCGGATGGTTTTAATTTGTTAAAACCGTCCACATCAGCAAGTTTAACTGTAAACCGTTCTTCCCAAACGTCCACAAAACCTCTTTAAAAAAAGCAATTCTTCATTTACGGAAGACGTATTAAAGCCAAAACGACTCGCCTATACCCGCATTCAATTAAATCAGCGCCAAAATCAGTAAAAAACAATCCTCAAACACGGGCAAGCCAATGCCTTAGCGCGTTAAAACAAAACCCGCCAATCGCGCAACCGTAGAACGCCTTTTAAGGCTAACGGCTGAAACGCCAATACGCAAACTTAGGATTATTCTTTGATGTTGTACTTTTTGCGGAAGCGTTCAATGCGTCCGGCTGTATCAACCAATTTTTGTTTGCCGGTAAAAAAAGGATGACAGGCGGAACAGATTTCAACCTTAATGTCTTTAACCGTAGAACGAGTCTCAATAACGTTGCCGCAAGCACAGGTAATCGTAGACGGTTGATAATTGGGATGTATATTATCTTTCATAAAAAACCTCTAAAACACATAAACAAAATTAAATCCGCAACAAAAATAAAACCAGAATTTTAATCCGTGTTCATACTGCGTAAGAATGCATCATTATCTTTGGATTTTGGCATTCTGTCAAGCAATAGTTCTATAATCTCAGAATCTTCCATGTTGTTTATAAATTTACGAAACACCCACATCATTTTCATTTCAAATTCACTAAGCAATAGCTCTTCTTTGCGCGTGCCGGATTTCTTGATGTTTATAGCGGGATAAAGCCTGCGATCCGCAAGCTTTCTGTCAAGCTGAATCTCCATATTGCCAGTGCCTTTAAATTCTTCAAAAATAACCTCATCCATGCGGCTTCCCGTCTCCACCAGCGCGGTGGAAATGATAGTAAGGCTCCCGCCCTCTTCTATGTTGCGAGCCGCGCCAAAAAACCGCTTGGGTTTGTGCAAAGCGTTGGAATCAACGCCGCCGGAAAGTATTTTTCCAGAAGTAGGAACAGTCTGGTTGTAGGCGCGGGCCAGGCGCGTTATCGAATCGAGCAATATAACCACGTCCCGTTTATGCTCCACAAGCCGTTTAGCCTTTTCCATCGCCATTTCCGTAACCTGAACGTGCCGCCCCGCTTGCTCGTCAAAAGTAGACGATATAACTTCCGCGTGAACGGTGCGTTCCATATCGGTAACTTCCTCAGGACGCTCGTCTATAAGCAATACTATCAGGTAAACCTCTGGATGATTTTTTGTAATCGCGTTTGCGATTTTTTGCAACATTATTGTTTTTCCAGTGCGCGGCGGAGCTACGATAATAGAACGCTGGCCTTTCCCTATGGGGCTAAAAATGTTAATAATTCGCGTGGAAATCTCGTCCCCGCTAACCTCCAGGTTGAGTTTTTCGTTAGGGTACAGCGGCGTAAGATTATCGAACGGGATGCGTTTTTGAACAAAAGACGGTTCCTCATAGTTTACGGTTTCCACTCGCAACATCGCAAAAAAACGTTCCGTATCTTTTGGGCTGCGTATTTGACCGTATACCGTATCCCCAGTTTTAAGGGCAAAAAGCCGTATTTGACTTTGGCTTATATAGATATCGTCAGAACTAGGCAAATATGAATTTTGAGGGCTGCGCAAAAAACCGAATCCATCTGGAAGAATTTCCAAAGAACCGTAAGCGTAAATAATACCGCCGCGTTCCGTGTGTATCTTTAACAAAGCAAAAATAATTTCCTGTTTTTTAAGCGAAATAAGGTCTTCGTTGGATATACCGTAATTTATCGCAAGTCCACGCAAATCTATCATATTAAGCCGTGAAAGTTCATTTATCATAAGGCGGGGAATCTTGCTTTCGTCCGGCAAGGGGGCCGGCTTCCCATAAATATCAGGCATTCTGGGGAATTTATCAGGCGCTGGAATTTCCGTAACCGGCGAATTGTCCAGGGTGCTCGCCACTACAACGCTTATAGCCGCCGAACTAACGCCGCCGGCATTAAAGCTGTATACGCCGCCGCCGTAAGATCCCGCGCCATAACGCTCATTGCCGCCCGGCCCGCTGTTACGAGGCCCGCTGTGGTACTGATTCGTCCCGGACGCAGTCCTTTCGTAAGGCTGACGCGGCGGTCTCGCGGTTATACGCGAAGTCCTTTCTCCGTAATCCGGCGGAGAACTTTCGTAATCCGTACGCTCTCGAGGCGTTGTTCTTAACCTGGGACGTACCGCGACACGATCCCGGCGCTCATATCCGCCTTCGTAATCGCCGCCTGCAGTAGCGCGTTCCGGCGGGGAATAACCTTCCACTACGGGAGTACAAGGGGCGGCCCCAGAATCCACCGGAGCGCCTGCGCTAAAATTTCTTTGATCTTCCGGCGATTTACTTTCAAACAATTCTTGTTCGGAATCTGACATTTCCGTTTCTCCATTATTTTAACCGGGCGTCTCTAAAATCCTGATTTAACAGAAAACGCCCGTATAAGATTAAAGCTAAATTTTCTTTAATAAAAATAAACACTTAAATAAAACCAATTTAAATCGTAAGGCAATAAAAATAACGTTATAAAACGCCGCAAATCTTTAATAAAAGGGTATAAGCTTACAGCTCTTTAACACATGAATTCCTCAAAAATTTAAAAGTTTTTCATTCAAAATTCGTTGTTCCTAACCTACCGCCGCAAATCGACCGAATTTTAGCGAAAATCACAAAAAAAATTCTTTTGCAAAAAAATCCGCCCAAAAGTCAATCGGCCCCGCAACGTTTTATTTTAGAACCGTCTTGATTATTTATTTTTATCAACCTTATTTTTTTGGATTCCCTGATGGGAAACTACCTGCAACTCTGTGGATTTTCCATGAATAATATTTTTGCCAGAAAATCTAGCTCTTATGTAACAGTATGACGCATACATAAAAAAAAGTCAATATAACGAACCCTATTCCAAACACTTTGATACTAGGATAAAACTCTTAAAAAGAGCTAGTTTGCAAACATTTAAACCCGAAAGCTTTAAAAGCTCGTTCTAAAATCAGTCTTGGTTTAATACGAATATCTTAAATCAAGAAAGGGCTTCCAACGCGATTTTAGCCGCTTCCTGTTCGGCGTTTTTTTTATTCCTGCCCATACCCGGCCCGTATGTTTTGTTTTCTACACTAACTTCAATCCAAAAAAAACGTTCATGTTCCGGGCCAGTTTTTTTAAGCAAGTTGTAAACTGGATATTTTCTAAACTTTTTTTGACATAATTCCTGTAAAAGTGATTTATAATCCTGAAAGCTACGTTTTTCTACAACTTTCTCAATTTCCGGCTCAATTAATTTTGAGACAAATTTGTACGCGCTTTTAAAGCCCGCATCTAAATAAAGAGCGCCTATAAGAGCTTCCATAGCGTCAGCAAGCAAAGCTTTTTTCGCCCTGCCGCCGGAAAGCTCTTCGCCCTTTCCCAGAATAAGCAAATGGTCAATCTGCAATTGCAATGCAATGCGGCTTAACATATCCTCAGAAACAACAACGGCTTTTATTTTTGCTAGATCGCCCTCCGGTTTATCTGGAAGGTTATTATAAAGCAAAGTCGCCGTCACGACACCCAAAACAGCGTCACCTAAAAACTCCATCCGCTCATTGTTAAGCCTAAGCCCGCCCGAAAGAACAGCGCCCACAACTTCGTTAGAAACAGAACGATGGATAAAAGCATAATTAAGAAGGGTCAAATCACTGAATTTTATTCCAACATTACGCTGAAAATCTAAAAGTTCTTTTTTTCTATTTTTGCTGAGATTTGATGTATTCGTAAGCATCCTTTACGGTTTCAAATTCATTAGCTTTTTCATCGGGGATTTTTATACCCATAACTTCTTCGATGGAATAAACCAGCTCATAAGTGTCAAGGCTGTCCGCGCCTAAATCTTGCCGAAAAGAAGCCTCCAGCGTTACTTTACCCTCATCAATCTCAAGTTTTTCAGCAATAAGCTTCTTGATTTTCTCAAACGTCTCGTCCGCCATAATTCCTCCAAATCTTTAAAATTTGATTAAAACACACTCAAAAACAACCCGTTATGGAACAATTACCTGCTTCCCTCGATAAAAACCGCATTTTGGGCATACTCGATGCAACAAAATTTTGTTTCCGCAGGAGCTACATTCCGTTAATGTAGGGGCTTCAAGCCTCATATTAATCCCTTGCCGTCTACGAGTTCTGGCTTTTGATGTTTTCGCTCTTGGTACAGCCATTTAAACCTCTCTAAATAAACACTTTAAAATTTCGTCCAAGCGCGTCTCAAAACAGAAGCGTTAGCTCCGTCTTCGGCCAGACGCACTCGCCCGAAGGCAAGCCTACCAAAAGGACGCCGTCCTTGTCAAGAACGATTAAAACCGCGGGTAAAACTATCCTTTTTTGCACAAATCTATCAAAGACTTTAGTTCTTGGCCGGTCAAAATTTCTGACGGGCTCTTTTTTAACGAAAAGTGAATTTGAGAACAGCCCGTTTGTTCAATTATGGAACGAACGTTATTTGAACGAACCCCCCCGCCCGGCAAAATTTGAATGCGATTTCCCGAATATGCAATCATTTCGCGTAATACGCCTGCGCCTTCTTGGGCGCTAGCCGCGCACCCTTTTGTTAAAACTCTCGCGAAGTTTAATTTTACCAGTAAATCCAAAGAAGTTTTCCAGTCCGGGGTTTCGTCAAAAGCCATGTGGAAAACGCAAGGAACGCCGCATTCAGCCGAAATTTGGCGGCAAAGATCTTCGTTTATACGTCCGTCCGCAAACAACGCCCCATAAACTATATAATCCGAGCCTTCATCCGTCAAAATACGGGCGTCCTCCAACATGGTTTCAATCTCCGCTTTATTGTAGCAAAAATCACCGCCCCTGGGCCTAAGCATCACGGCCATTTCAACTCCCGTCTTTTTAGCGGCTTTTATCGCAAGCCTTAGCGCCGCCAAACTTGGAGTGACTCCGCCAACTTCCAGCGCGGAATTAAACTCAATTCGGTCCGCCCCGCAATCCGCCGCAAGTTGAACTTCATAAACAGTAGCGCAGCAAACTTCAACAATAATTTTATTCACATTTCCTCCACAAAACAAAATCAAAGATTACGCCGCGCAAATGCGGACGCGAAAGAAGAAAGCGTTCAAAGCGCGACAACACGTCCGCCAAAAGAGCTTTAACCGGTGAAAAATTTGGGTTGCGGCCTGTTTTTACACTTTACAATCAAAACGCAAAAACAAGCCGGTTGAAAAAGAAAATCCCGCTAAAAACAGTTCTTAAATCAGAATTCCGCCCAAATCACTATAAAAATTTATCACCTCAAAAAGAATCTTGCAATATTAATTTTCGCAAAAACGCGGAACTTTCGCAACTTAGGCTTTTCATTTACTTCGTGGAAAAATCATAAATCCATTGATTATATATTAAATATTCATTATCATTAATGTTATGGATTTGTGTTTGTAGGCGACGTTGTCACTCCAGTTCAACCTGCGGCGAGGTAAAAATGCTTAAAAAAAATTTTTTATCGGTATTTGCAATCTTTGTAATTATATTTAGCTCTTGCGAAGACCCAACAACCCCTAAAACTAAAAAAAGCAATCTGGACGAAACGCCGAAAACAGACGAAATCATTTGGACGGAATGTACATCGTTTCAGCAGATTCAAAGCGCGCTTGATGCAGAGACCGGCAAGGGCGACACGCCGGACAATCCCGTATACATTGCTTTAAGCGGCGTCGAGCTGACGGCGTCGAACTTTCTTTCACTTATAAAAGTTTGTTCAAAATATGTGGCGCTTAACTTGTCGGATTGCGGCGGGCAAACGCTAGGCGCTTTAAACTTGTTCGACACTGCTTACGACCGCAAATCGAATATTGTATACATCATATTGCCGGAAAGCATTCTAAGCCTGGGTTTTTCAACGTTCGGCGTTATGGAAGAAGACGCCGACGCTTTTAGAGGGTTCGTAAACCTTAAGAAAATTGAAATGCCCGGCGTTTTATTTATAGCGGGTTTTTCTTTCGGAGGTTGCGTAAAACTGGAAAATGTTATAGCGCCTTCCGTAACCAATATTAAGCAAGACGCCTTTATCCGTTGCGAATCGTTAAAAACGATAGAAATTGGAGACGCCGTTCCAAAAATCGACTCGTTAATCTTTAACTCCTGCGCTATTAGAGAAATGGAAATTAAATTTATGATTCCAGACTCGGCCCGTTCAGTTTACAATCTTGAAGAGCCTCCAGAGCCTGAGGAAGATGAAGAGGAAGAGGAAACAGACGAAGAAGTTGACAATTCCGTCAATATGCTTAGCGAAACGGCGGAAATCTCCTGGTTAACCAAACTTGGCGAAAACAAAGACGCCGGCAATTTTTGGGACGAAAACTCGTTAACGCAAAACAACCTAAAAGTCTCCATCGAGGTTTTAGCTGAATAACGCCCGCCGCCTATGAATATAGTTACACTTGGAAATGAATTTCTTGCACAAAAAGCTCTCCCTGTAAAAAAAATAACCCCAAAATACAAAGAGATTGCTGAAGAAATGGCGGCTTTAATGATTCAAAAAAAAGGCGTGGGGCTGGCCGGCCCGCAAGTCGGCGTCATGGAACGAATTTTTGTCATTCAAGACGGGAAAACCGGCATTCTTACTTTCATAAATCCTACAATAATCGCAACCAGTGAGGAGCTAGTAAAATACGAAGAAGGCTGCCTTTCAATCCCAGGGGTGTGGGCGAATGTTATGCGCCCTAAAACGATAACGGTGCAGGCGTGGAACGAAAAAGGCCGTCCTTTTACAATTGAAGCGGAAGGCGTACTCGCACGCATCGTACAGCACGAATACGACCATTTGGAAGGAATTCTTTTTATAGACCGCATACCGGAAACAAAAAAAGCCCGCATACTGGCCCAATACAAAAAAACACAAAAAACTATTGATTAAAAAGCTATTCCAAAACCCAATTATTTTTTGACGGCAGTTTGAATCTTTTCCCGCGTTTTAATCCCGCAATTCAACAAAACCGGTTTTTTAATATTCCATAAACCAATTTGAAAATTCAAAAAACTAAGTACAATCTATGATATAATGCGCGTTTTAACGATTTCAGAACGCCAAAGGGCGGCTTGCCGTCTAACAATAAAGTCTTTTGTTTTTTTTAAACCTGTGCTATCATTAAGAGATGGTTGTGGCGATTGACGGGCCGGCTGGTTCGGGGAAAAGCACAATAGCAAAATTATTAGCAAAAAAGCTCAATTTCACGTTTGTAAATTCCGGCAATCTATACCGCGCAATTACTTTATATTGCTTGCAAAATCAAATTGACATGACGGACGGTCAAAAAACACTTGATTGCGCGCAAAAAGCGGTTATAGACTACAAGGGGGAATTGGTCATTCTGAACGGGGTGGATGTAACGTCCAAGCTTCACTCCGACAGCGTTGACGCTAACGTAGCGCTTCTGTCCTCCAATGTTAAAGTGCGTCATTTGGTCAACGGCATTATTAAACGCATCTCAAACGCTTCCGATATTGTAGTGGAAGGGCGGGATATGACAAGCGTTGTTTTTCCGGATGCGCAACACCGTTTTTTTCTTGACGCATCTGTTGACGTGCGCGCCAAAAGACGTCTAGAACAAGGCGTTTCCGGCCTTACGTTTGAACAAATAAAAGAATCAATTAAAGAGCGGGACGCTGCGGATAAAAACAAGCCTGAAGGCCGGCTAATTTTAGATAAAGGCGTTTGTTATATTGACGGCTCGGTCTTGACGATTGAAGATGTTTTTGGCACACTATTAAATGCTATCAAGAATAAAGGAAAATGTATGAATCGGATGGAATCTGCGAAAGAAACTTCCTCTAGCGAAATTCAGTCAAAACTTCAGGAAGAATATCTCAAGCAACTTGAGCAGCTCGAAGAAGGGCAGCTTGTTGACGGACTGGTTGTTCAAATCTCCAGGGAACATGTTTTCATTGATGTTGGTTACAAGTCTGAAGGCAGGATCCCGGTTTCAGAATTCTCTGAGTTGCCTAAAGTAGGAGATAAAGTTTCCGTTGTACTAGTTACAAAAGAAAACAAGCATGGAGAAGTAATAGTATCCAAGCAAAAAGCAGACGAAAAATTATTTTGGAAAAACCTAAGACGGGCTTTCCAGGATAAAACTCCGGTTGAAGGCGTTATAAAAAAGCAAGTAAAGGGCGGATTTAGCGTCCAACTTAGCGCTGATGTAGAAGCCTTTTTACCAATAAGTCAAGCTGATGTTATACGGGTAGAAAAACCGGAAAAACTGGTTGGCAAAGAAGTAACTATTTTCATAGACCGCCTGTATTCGGATGGAAAAATAAACATCATCGCCAACAGACGTAAATATTTAGAAGAAGACAGTGCTAAAAGGCGT
The DNA here is from genome assembly GCA_031281945.1 of Spirochaetaceae bacterium. Classification (GTDB taxonomy): domain Bacteria; phylum Spirochaetota; class Spirochaetia; order Treponematales; family Breznakiellaceae; genus JAIROZ01. The sequence goes on from JAITER010000041.1 coordinate 23,471, forward strand.
CTTGATTTTTTTGAAACAAAACAAATAGGCGATGAAGTATCCGGGATAGTTAAAAGTTTTACTTCTTTCGGCGCATTTATAGATTTAGGCGGCTTTGACGGTCTTTTACACGTAAACGAAATGAGCTGGGGTCATGTCGCCCGCCCTCGCGATTATGTTAAAAAAGGACAGGAAATCAAATTAAAGGTTGTGCGTTTAGATAAAGAAGAAGGACACATCAACCTTTCGCTTAAACATTTTACAGATGATCCGTGGGTTCATTTTGAAGATAAACATCATGTAAACGATGTTGTAAAAGGCCGCGTTACTAAACTTGCGGAGTTTGGCGCGTTTATAGAGCTTGAAGAAGGCATAGAAGGACTAGCCCATATTTCGGATTTTTCTTGGATAAAAAAAATACAAAAGCCAAGTGATTTGTTAAATATAGGCGATGAAGTAGAATGTATGATATTGGGCTACGACCTTCAGGCTGGGCGCGTTTCGCTTGGATTAAAACAAATAACGGAAAATCCTTGGTCTAGTATAGAAGAAAAATATCCTATTGGAACACGTCTTACCCGTAAAGTTGTAAAAATAACGGGAGTAGGGGCGTTTATCCAATTAGAAGACGGCATTGACGGTTTCCTTCATGCTGAAGACCTTTCCTGGACGAAAAAAGTAAAACATTTGCAAAGCGAATTGCAGGAAGGCAAAGAAATTGACGTTATTGTTATCGATTGCGATTCAAAATCCAAGCATATAAAACTTGGAGTAAAACAACTGGAGCAAGACCCATGGCAGAATTTTTGTTCAACACACAAGATTGGTTCAGCCGTGGAAGGCGAAGTCGCAACTGTAACAGATTTTGGTTTGTTTTTAAGGCTTCCTGGCGGCATTGAAGGCTTGATACACAAAACAAATTTAACAGAAAGCAAAGACGAAGATCCTGATGAAGCGTTAAAAAAGTATAAAGAAGGCGATAAAATTAAAGCTGTTGTAGTTGATGTTCAAGCAGATAAGCAAAAAGCCGCTTTTAGCATTCGGGATTATCATAAAAAACTGCAAAAAGATGAAATTTCCCGCTACATGGCTGGAAACAACGATTCAGACGATGGTAAAGTTACCTTTGGAGACTTCCTTAAATCAAAAGAAAAAGATGCTGAACTTAAAGACAAAGATTCGGAGTAGTAGTTTCACTATATAAGCAAAAGCGTAAAAACAATGTTTTTGCGCTTTTGTTAGACCCTATTTAAATAACGTCTATAAACCCAATTGTTTTATTAAATTCCTTAAAGCCGCCTCACATAATGCCGGACATTTATCTTGTTCAATAGCTGGTATTATCTGCTTCTTCTTGATTTTAACGGTTAAACGCCTTCACAAAGATGAATGGCCGCCGTGCTTATAAAGCGCAATCAGTTTAGTGAAAAAACATCGTAGCCTTAAATTGGCCGTACAGTCAAAACGCTTATTTTTTAACGATAACCCCTCAGCACTATAGCCGCGGCAAGAATTTGAGAGCGTTCTAAAGTACGGAGGAAAAGCGGTAGAACAAGCGAAATAGCGGTTTTAATCCGGCCTTTGCCTGTTAAACGAGCGCCTCGGGAAAGTTGCGCTTCCGTTATTCTGCGACCTTCAGCGATAAGTATTGGCACAAAACGAAATGTAACGCCGCAAGCAAGAACGACGTCGTTAACCGGAAAACCAAATTTTGACAAAGGTTGCATAATAGACTTTACGGACGCGAGAGTTTCGCGCATGGGAGTAACTGCGGCGTACAATGTAATTATGTTCATAATTGCGGCGAATTGAATTACTGTACGTGTAAAAATACTCATTTCCTGAGCGGTAAGCGTTATGCGCCATATACGCAACAATATCCAGCTCGTATCGTTTTGATGACTAAAAACAAACTGAAAAATAAATAAAATAACAGAAATTGGGAAAATCCCAATTATTCCCTGAATTTGATTTTTTAGTTTAATTTTTCCAAACGCACATCCGCAAACCGCCGAAAAGACGCCTATACACAATGGAAACAAAATTGGCTTTATGGCGAGAGCTAAAAAACCTAGAATAAGCATAGAAATGAATTTGAATTTCGCATTCATGTCGCGTAATAATGACGGTTGGTCTAAAAAATCTCCCGTTAAAAGAGAGCCGTTAAAAAATTCCATCCCGGTTTTACGGCGTTTTTTTTTCTTTTCAGCGCCCGCAAAAACAGAGGTTTTTTCGCGGGTTTGAAGCAAAGGATTCTTTACAAGCTCGCCATCTCGTATTTCCAATAAAAAATCTTGAGACTCCGCAAGTTCCTGGGAATGCGTAGCCGCAACAATTGTTTTACCCGACGCCTTTAGTTCTTCCAGTAACGCTGTTATGCGGAGCGTGTTTTCCATATCAAGACCGGCTGTAGGCTCGTCCAAAAGATAAACCTGCGCGTCCATGGCTATTATTCCCGCTAACGCCGCCCGGCGTTTTTCGCCGCCGGAAAGCGTACATGGATTCCGGTTTGCGTAGACATCGTAGGGAAGACCGCAAGATTCCATAGCCGCCTTTACAGTTGCTAGAAGGGCCTTGCCTTTAACGCCCTTGTTGCGCGGCCCGTATGCGACGTCATCGCAAACAAAATTTTCAAACAGGGCGCTTTCCGGATTTTGAACAGCTAACGCCGCATTAAATTTTAAAAGATTCAAGTCCGTTTTTTTGTCTAAAACACTGCGGCCCAAAACCAATACATCGCCAAAATCCGGCAGAATAAGAGCGTTGGCAAGGCGAAGAACAGTGGATTTACCGCTGCCGCTTCGTCCCGTTAAAGCTATGGACGCTCCAGCGGGAGCGTTAAAAGAAATATTTTTTACATACGCTTTTCGTAAAGCGTTAATTTCTTTTTTATAAGTATAACAAACATCGTTAAAAACAAGAGTGCTTTTGGAGGAATCAAAATTAGAATTATTTTTTTTTGTATATGTATTTTTTTTTTGCTGATTTATATATGTTGCGCTTGGGCCGTCATAAACAACGCTTCCTTTGTTCAACACTATACAACGGTTTGCCAAAAGCGCGTCTTCTATATTATGCGTTATACGCAAAATTGTTTTGCCTTCCAAAATAAGATTTGAGATAAGTGTATTAAATTCAGCCTTCGCCTGCGGATCTAGCATGGAATCCGGTTCATCCAAAAGAAGGACGTCCGCGTTAAAAGCAAGTATTCCGGCAATTGCAAGCCTCTGCTTTTGGCCGCCGGAAAGACTGCCTGTATTACAAAGACGCATATCTTCCATATTTACAGCCGCAAGCGCGGAGCTAACACGATGTTCCACCTCATTGCGTCCCAACCCCTGATTTTCTGGTGTAAATGCGACGTCTTCTTCAACGGTGGAAGAAACAATCTGATTTTCAGGATTTTGCATGACCGTTCCAGAGTATTGCCGTATTAAAATCAAGTCTTCTTCTTTAGAACAATCCAAAGGCCGCCCTTCACTGTTATAAACAAAGCAGGTTCCGCCGGGCGGCGTCTCAAGGCCGTTTATACATGACAAAAGAGTGCTTTTTCCTGAACCGTTTGCGCCCATAATGCAAACATATTCGTTATCTTTTATTTCAAAACTAACATTATTTAAAGATGGAGTTTTTGATTTTTCATGAAAAAAAGTAAGCCCGTCTATTTTTATGCGCAATTTTGACATAGCCGCAGATTATCCGTTAAAGCTAGTTTGTGTGTGTTCGATTTCATGCTCCGTAAGAAAAATTTCCAACACCGTTAAAAACAAAATTACAACAAGGGGGCCTATTACAATGCCGTTAAAACCAAAATTGACTATACCTCCAATTATAGACAAGAAAATAATAAGAGGGTGCAATTTTATCCGGTCTTGAAGAAAATAAGGGCGCAGTATATTGTCCAACAAAGATATAAAAATAGCGGAAACCACCAAAAAAGCTGTTCCAGTTACAGGGCCGTCTTTTAAAAAGCAGGCTATACCCAACGGCAACCAAACAATAGCGCCGCCCAATAAAGGTATATAAACGCATATAAAAGTTAAACAGGCGAAAACAAAAGCCCCTTTTACATTAAAAATTGTGTATATAATAAATGAAAGAAAAGCCTGAACGATTCCAACCAATATGTAACCTAAAAAAAGATTTTTAGTTGATGTATTAAATTTGTTTATAAGTGAATAAAGATACTCTTTTTTTATTGGTATGTTGGTAAAAAGTGTAATTAAATATTTAGCGTCAAGGAAAAAGAAATAAAGGCAAAACACCATAAAAGCAAGGCCCACGATAAAAGCTCCGATATTTTTCGCAAGATCCGAAGAATGGCGTATCAGAGATTGCAAATTCAAAGATAAGAACGCATAAATTTTATCCTGTACATCGTTTACATCCCAGGTTATTTGCCCCCCCGTCGCCTCAAAAATTAGATCGCTTACTTTTTTGAATATTTCGTACACGGAATTAGGATTTAAAATCATATAATCCCTTAGACCTCGAAGCAACGTTATAATTTGCGTAACAAATTGAGTCGCGACAAGCAGTATTGGCAATAAAATAACCACAGCCACGCCTAGAGCAAAAGCCATAGCAATAATATTTTTTAAAATTACGCCCTTAATTCCTTTAAAATTTATTTTTTTTATCACCATATTGTGTAAAGGGCTTACAATTATGTATAAAACTATAGACCAGAGTAGAATGCTCCAAAAGGGAGAGAAAAGTTTGCATACAAACAAAAACAACAAAACAAGTAGCAACGCAAAAACGGCGCTTTGAATTGAATAAGATCGTTTGCTTTGTTTTTCTTCCATGTTTAAGGTTAAATTATATAAATTTAAATAGCCGCTGGAAAGCCCTATCGCATTTTGAGCTGTTTTCTTTAATAGATTTATTTGTCAACAAGAGGCGCGCAAAAGCTTTTGTTTTATCCTGTTAGGCCAAAACGAAAGCCTCGTAGCGTTTTACGCGCTTTATTTTTTTGGGTGAATGTATGCGGGCAAATATGCGGTAAAACTAACCGAACATACGGCAAACAAGCAAATTTAATGCTCTTTACGTAATTCCTGAATTTGTTTTTCGTAACGCGAATCCAAAGTTACAAGCCGGCGCGACAATGTTTTTAGGTGTTTCCAGGCAAGCGCCCTGAGCGTCTTTTCTTCGCCTTTAGCCACTTCTTTCACAAGGCCGTCTAAACCAAGAAAAGGCAGGGTTGATATTTTACGCCCCGACGGACTTTGCCATTCGTTCCAGCAGCCGCAAGTTCCCGTAAAAACGCGATCCGAAAAAAAACTTTTTGTAGACGCATCTCCAATCAGAAGAATTACATACGGATTTAAAAAATCAATTTGCCTGTTTAAAAAATGGCGGCAAGTTTTTTTCGCGGATTCATCCGGCGGAACGCCTTCCTCCGGCGCGCATTTTACAAGACTGGTTACAAAACAATTGGTTTTACTGGAAAGCCCTATGGAAAAGAGCATTTTATCTAAAAATTGAAGTTGTTCCTGGCCGAAAGGAAGGGGAGTCCCATCGCTTGTTTTTACCGGCGCCTCACCCAAAACAAGAACAAGAGGCCTGGATAAAACGCCCAGGCCGGAAAGTTTACGGCTTCCGGCAAGCGGGCAACAACGGCAATGCGCGATTTCATCATTAAGCCGCTCCAGTTCTTTACCCAAGTCCAGCGCGGACGTTTTGAACGCCTTAGAAACACCTGTCGCGAAATCAGAGAAAACGCCGGGCGATGGATCATCGGAAAAATTTCTGAGTCTAAGCCCTTTGGAGTAACCTGTATACAGAAAATCTTCCGCCGCATCCAAAAAATGCGCCGCATTTTGCTTTTGCTCTGCAGTCATGGTCTTTCACCGGAATATCAAGTCGCAAACTACCGTTTATCCGGCGTTAAAACAAGAGTTTCCGCCTTTCCCGCAGCCTCCTGCAAATCACGCAGGTTTTTTGTGCCGCCTATCAACTGGCGGTAATTACCGTCCCTGATTATCCGCACCGCTTCCTGCAACTGCACATCGTACTCAATATCGTAAACAGGGGCTATTTGGGTGCGGTTTTGTTCATCCCGTATAAGCCGGCGCACAAGCGAGAAATCGAGCTTGTATTCAGCGGTAAGCTGGCGGGCGAAACTGTCTATATTGCCAGGAGCGGCTTTTGGGTTGTTCTCGACAAACAAAGGTATTTTTTTGCCGGAAATAAGCTTATTCAACTGTTCCGCATCTTCGTCCGAAAACTGCGGGAACAACACTTCTTTATCGGGAGGTATGCCTATCTTGTCTATATTGACGTTGCTGGGGGTAAAATAACGCGCCGTTGTAATTTTAAATCCTGATTTATCCAGCGGGTACACTTGTTGAACCGAGCCTTTCCCAAAAGATTTTTCGCCAACAAGATAAGCCCGCCCGCGATCCTTTAAAGCCCCCGCAACTATCTCTGACGCAGAGGCCGAACCTTTATTTATCAACACCACTATTGGTATGTTTTCTGGAACAACCGGATCTTTAGATGCGTTGAATACAGAATTTTGACCCGGAATACGCGATTTTACAGACACCACAAGCCCGCCATCCAGAAAAAGATTGCTAACAGAAACCGCAGACTGCAACAAACCGCCGTAATTATTGCGCAGATCTAAAACAAGCCCTCTGTAGCCCTGATTTTTAAAGCCCTGCAAAGCCTCTTTAGCCCGTTCCGCCGTCATATTGCTAAAACTAATAAGGCGCAGGTAGCCTATATCGCCTATAAGGGCGTGTTTTACGGTTGGCACCTCGATAACAGCCCTTACAAGCGTTACCGGAAACTCAAGCTTTACGCCGCGCCGTATCGTAAGATGAACGGCTTCGCCGGCGGGCCCTTTAAGCCTATTAAGCGCTTCGTCCATCGTAATTGAGTCCGTAGAATCTTCGCCTATTTTTATAATCAGGTCGCCAGGCTGAAGCCCCGCGCGCCAGCCGGGAGTTCCCTCCATAGGGGACGCAATTTCTATGAAAGACTGCGAACCGTCCGGGTTTTTTGTTTCGGAAATATAAAGACCCACGCCGCCGTAAGTTCCTTTTATAACGTTTTGATTTAAATCCTGCATTTCTTTTTCCGCCAAAAAAGCGGAATACGGGTCTTCCAATGCGTTAAACATCCCTTTCATCGCGCCTTCGTACAATTTTTGCGGGTCAATCTCTTCTACATAGTGCTTTTGGATAAAGTCGAAAACATTTTGAAGCATGAGGGTGTAGCGGACGGCGGCGGCGGCCTGGTCTCCGCCGCTTTGAGCGACGGCTTTGGGCGCGGTAAATCCAATAACAAAAAAAGTAAATGCTATCGTAACAGCCGCCCAAACAATGGGCGAACGGTTTTTTAAGCCAGCGGGTTTAAGCTGCGGGCCTGAAGAGTCCGGTTCTTTATGGCTTTCTTTATTTGCGGCAAAAAAATTAAAACTCATATTACAATTCTCGGCATATTTTCATTTTGACTTTACACTAAAAAACATTTTCCATAATAGAGTTGTTCGGAAACCTCAAGCTTCCAAACAACTCCCGCTTGAAAACGCAAAATGCGTAGCATTTTGCAAAACTTGGGCGACAGCCAACAGGGTTGGCGAACAAGTCCAACGGCCCAAAATGCTTTTATGTTTGCGGGAAAGCTTACCACGCGGCGGCGCGCGAACAGCCATTGTAACGCAACGGCGCCCGCAAACCAGGGAAGCGTAAAAACAGACTTAAATTAAAGGATGGCGGGGCGGATGGAACAATTGTGAAACCGCGCGGATTCGCCAGTTGCGGCGGCTTGTGGCGCCGCGCCTTCGCGTTTTAAGAAGAATGAAAAATGCGGGAAGCTTCTTTTACAAGGACGTCCATTCCGTTATTTCGCAGAACTTCGTTATGGCAACATTCGCCCAAACACAGCAACTCATTATAATTGTCTTTATATCGCGTATATATTTCTAATATTTTATTTTTTAATTTTTCCTCATGATCACGTTCATTTTTGTATTCATAACTAAAAAACAAATCTTTATTGTTCATATCCGCGAGAGTTCCGTTTAACGGAGCGATTACGGTGCGCTTGTAAGAAAAAGAAAGAATAATAGAACCTGAATTTAGCGAACTTCTCAAATCGTACGGAAACACAAGGATATGGTGATTCGCGATCAATCCCGGCATTTCTTCATCTTTTATAAATTCAAAGCGCGTTTGTATATTCTTGTTCCCATTTATTAAAAGGCCGGTTTCTAAAGCGTATTCCGGGGCGGCCATACCGCATACAGTTAAAACCGCGTTTTCAAGGTTTAGGGAATTAAACGCCGAAATAAGGATTTCAATGTTTTTATAGCGGCGAATCTGCCCTACAAACAACAATTTAAGGCGTTTCCCGTCCAGCGCTTCCGGAGCCGCGCGCGGGCCGTATGCGTTTATATAACAAGGATGCGGGATGTAAACGGCTTTTTTTATATATTTAATAAATTTAAGGGATTCCCGCGAGTGTATAATAATTTTATACGAAAACATTTCTATAACACGCATGAAAAGCCTTGAAAGAAAAGGGAAAGCCGTATCGTGCGGATGTTTGTTATGCATGGTCCAAACTATTTTTTTCTTTTTCACAAAAAACAAAAAAAGCATGACGGAACGTTTTAGCATATCTTTTCTTCCAGCCGATTCGTACCAGTTTAGAATAATAAAATCTATGTTTTTTAAATTTTTCAACCCGCAAAACGGCTTAATTTCCACGCCGCAAGCGGCGTACATTTTTTTCATCAAATCAATATATTTGTTTTGGTTGCATTCAAAAGGAAAAAACGCGGCGTTGTATTTTTTGACGGACGCGCCGGCTTCGCGATTACGCATAACAAAGGCGTCCAAAAAGCGCGGCGGTTCGCGCCTTTTTAAGAAAAAAATTAAAATAGAGTTGTTCGGAAACTTCAAGCTTCCGAACAACTTCCGCTTGAAAACGCAAAATGCGTAGCATTTTGCAAGACTTGGGCGACAACCAACCGGGTTGGCGAACAAGTCCAATCAAATAATATTTTTTATTTAGAACAAAACAGGGCGCACACGGGGGGGGGGGGGGGTAAAACGCTACGTTTAATCATTATAAAATAATATTACATAAAGCACATCGTTTTGTCAAACCGCCGGCAAACGCCCGCCAATGAAAAGGCGGTTGAACTTTATCGCGCCTGGCTCTTTTACAAAAACCAAAGCAGGGTAAAGCCAGCGCGGTAAAGCCGGAAAAACATTTTACGGCTTTACCCTTTAGCCCCGCCGCGAATCGTCACATTTTAGATGGTTTTCAAAAAGCTTTTTTTTCTGTAAAATGCCAAGCGAATGAAAACAATCATTTACGCAATTATCGCGCTTTTAGCCACCGTGGCGTTAACGCCGCCGCTAATTTTTTTTTGCGATAAAAAAGGGTGGTACGACCCAATAAACAGCAGAAAACTGCATCAAGAAAAGATACCGAGACTCGGCAGTATAGCCCTGGCTCCGGTTTTTTTTATTGTCTCCGCAGTATATTTATTAAAAACAGATTCGTTAAAACTGATTCCATTAGCCCCTATTTTAATTCCGGCTTTCTTTATTTTTTTAGTGGGGGTTTTAGACGATTTTATAGATATGCCGCCAAAGGTAAAATTTATTTGCCAATGCGCGTGTTGCATCGTTCCTCCAATTTTTGGCTATAACTGGACGCATTTCGGCCCGTTAAACCTCGGCGTTTTAGCGCTTCCAGTTACTTTTTTGTGGATAACAGGGATGGTTAACGCATACAATCTAATAGACGGCATAGACGCCTTGTGCGGGGGGCTGTCGTTTTTCGCGACGGCCGTTTTTGGGATTTTGTTTTATCTGGACGGAGGCGGCTTCACTTTGCCGTTTATACTCTGCGGCTCAATTTTGGGCTTTCTTGTCTTTAATAAACCCAAGGCGAAGATTTTTTTAGGAGACGGCGGCAGTCAATTTTTGGGCTACATGATAGCAATATTCCCTCTCGCCGCGGAAAAACCGTTGGGCCAAAACGCCCTGCCTATCGCGGTTTTACTGGCCTCCATACCAATAATGGATACAATTGCGGCTATTTGGCGCAGAACCCGCGACCACATATCGTTTCTGTTGCCAGACAAAGCCCACCTGCATCACAAACTCCTTGCGATGGGTTATTCAAACAAAGGCATTCTTTTTTTTCTGTTTGTTATACAAGCCGGCATTTGCGTAAGCGTCGTTTTTATACACTACAAACTAACTCAAAGACAAGCGTTTTTTTTTATAATAGGCGGCTATTTTGTGATGACCGTATTTTTTTCCATAATTCACTACACCTACCGCTCAGTTAGGACGTACTTACCCCCCCCCCCCCCCCGCTAACTAAAAAGTAACAGCGCAAAAATTATAAATCATACATAACATTTTAGCGGCGTTTTCACCCGTCCGCAACGGATAAAACTTGAGTTTTCGGCTTCAATCGCTCAAAAACCGCAACCGGCGGCTTCCGCGACGTTTCGCTTCAATCGATTGCCGCGCTGATGAAGTAAAGCCGTCTATTCTAGACTGAAGGCATTAAATGTATTTCGCACTGTTTGTTTTTGCAAGGAGTTTTTTTAACCAGCAAGACCGCTTAAATCCGGCAAAACGCAAAACGTTCTCAAACACCGGAAAACAAGAATCAGGTTGTTAAACCAAGTTCAATTTCTGCTATTATTTTTTGGGCCGCATCCGCGGAATTTAAAATACCGGAATCTTTAAGTTTAACGCGATGGGCCAGTACGCAAGGCGCAAGCGTAAAGACGTCTTCGTCCGTAACAAAATCGCGGCCCCTAATCCAGGCGAGAGATTTTGCCGCGGAAAGCAAATGGAGGCCGGCGCGAGGCGACGCCCCCAAAGTTAGCGCCGGGTGAGAGCGGCTTGCCTGTAGTATGTCCGCAATAAGTTCTATAATTTTTTGGTTGCAAAAAACTCCGGCGCAGGCGTCCTGGGCCGCGATAAAGTCTTGAACGGAAATAACAGGTTTTAAAAAAGGCGTCGCATTAACAGCCGGGTTTTGGTTTAATATTTCAATTTCGGTTGCGCGGTCAGGATAACCTATAGAAAGGCGCATCATAAAACGGTCTAACTGGGCGGCTGGAAGGCGAAAAACGCCTTCGCTTTCAACCGGATTTTGAGTCGCAAGCACAAAAAAAGGGCGGGGCAATTTATAGCTGTTCTGGCCTATAGTTACTTGTTTTTCCGCCATAACTTCAAGCAAAGCTGATTGAACTTTAGCGGTAGTCCGGTTAATTTCATCGGCAAGCACAATATTTGCAATAACCGGACCGGGGACAAATCGAAAAGTACGCGATTCCGGATCAAAGACGTCTACGCCGGTTATATCATAAGGAAGAAGATCTGGAGTAAATTGTATACGCTTAAAAACAAGGCTACGGGAATCAACTGAAGGGGCATTTACGGAAGCATCCGCTTCCGGCGCAGGATCGCCGATAAGAGCGGCTATAGTTTTCGCCAGCGTAGTTTTTCCTAAACCAGGCTTATCTTCCAAAAGAACATGGCCGCCAGCCAAAAGACCCGCAACGCAAAATTCCAAAAAATCACGCTTGCCCCGAAGCACAGAAGAAGCGCCGTCAATCAAAGCTGAAGGCGCCCACGAAAGGTCTTTTTGCAACGGCAAGCCGCTGGTTTCTGAAACCGTCTGCAATTAGATTACTGTTCCAGGATGAAGCACCGCATTCTTAGGCACCACCACAATGCCGTCAACAATGTGATAGGAACCATAATCGCCGTCCGTGCGGGCTATGTTATCAATTCCAATGCGGCAACCCTCGCCTATACGGGCGTTTTTGTCGATAATCGCGTCTTTTATGATTGCGCCCTTTCCTATGCCGAGGTTTGGAATGCGGTTTTCTATGTTATATACTTTTTGAGCGGCTGTTTCGTAGCAGTCCGCACCCATGCAAACAACGCCGTTAAAACTCGCTCCCGATTCAATTATAGTACGCACGCCGACTACGGAATTTGTAATTGAAGCGTTGGTTATAATGCAACCTTCCGCCGCCAAAGACTGATTCATGGAACTGAAATTCATTTTTGAGGGAGGCAAATTAAAAAATTGCGTATAAATAGGGCGCCCTTCATCGTACACATCAAAATCCGGCTTAATGTTGGCCAAATTAAGGTTAGCCTCGTAAAAACTGCGTATTGTGCCGATGTCTTCCCAGTAACCAAAAAACGGATACGCATTCACCTTTAACTTGTTTATGGCTTCGGGTATAACCTCTTTACCAAAATCCGTGTAAGAGTTGTCCAGGCTCGCGTTCATGGCTTCCGCGTTAAAAATATAGATGCCCATAGACGCGAGGTACATATCTTCTTTGGTTTTAAACTCTTTAAGCTCATCCGGCGCTTTAAAGTCGGAAATATCTTTAGCCGGACCCGGTTTTTCCATAAATTCCGTAATCACATTTTTTTTGTTCGCTTTAAGTATACCAAGGGAGCTGGCGGCGTTGCGGGTTACAGCCGTGCAAGCTATAGTTATTTGAGCGCCGGAATCGCGGTGATTCTTGAGCATATCCCTCAAGTTCATTCTGTAAAGCTGATCGCCTGACAAAATTATATAATACTTGGGATTTTGCGAGCGAAAATGGCTGAAATTTTTTCGCACGGCGTCCGCCGTACCCTCAAACCAGCCGGTATGCTCCGGCGTTTGTTCCGCCGCCAAAATCTCAACAAAACCGTTGGAAAAATGGTCGAAAATATACGTATTGGCAAGATGCATGTGCAAGCTCGCCGAATTAAACTGCGTTAAAATATAAACCTGCTTTAAATCAGCGTTAATGCAATTTGAAAGCGGGATATCTATTATACGATACTTTCCGCCAAACGGAACCGCCGGTTTTGAGCGAGCCTGGGTTAACGGGAAAAGACGGGTGCCCTTTCCACCGCCGAGAATTACAGACAATACTTCCGCCATAATGACACTCCTTCTTAAAAAAGATGCTTAAATAAAAAACTATGAGTGCAAACCCGCCCTCTCACGCTCAATATGTAATAGAATATATCAAAAACAACTACACATATCAAGTTGCCCAGGAAAGCGTCTTGACAAAAAAAATAAAAAAGAATAAGGTTTATTCAATTAGGATGTATTTAAAAAGGGAGGCGTTGCGGACGGCTCCTTTTTTTTTACCCAAATGCCAAATAAACGTATTAACGCGCAACGGCTTAGTTTAGTTTGCGGGCTAAATGCAAAAATACGGGGCGCAACCGGTCGGTTTACTTACCTTAATGAAAGCGGCGAGTAAAAATTCGATTGTTTTGCGGTCAAATTTTTCACGGCTCATCAAACAAAAATTACAGGCCGAATCTACGCCTCAAACCCATTTTCCGGCTTTCGGCGGATTGGAGCGCGGGGCCCGTTTTTTGCCGCCTTTCGCGCCAAAAATTCGCCTTGATTTAACTTGCGTTTATTTACACTCATCCGGTTCGCCTGTGCGCGACAATCGCTTTTTAATAAAAGAATCGGGCGGGCGCGTCTATGGAGTCGCATTTAAAAGCAATGCAGTTTAGCCAAAAAGAAAACGAGCCGCTTTACCAGGAGCTTGAACAGGTAGTAAAAGGACTGGGAATGGCTTTGGTAGAACTTACCGTAGCCAAAAGCAAAGGCGGAGCGAAGATACGCGCTGTAATTACTCCGGCGGACGCCAAGTTGAACGCCGGACTTTTGGAATGTTCGCGAGTGCATAGGGCGGTCATGCCGCGCATAGAGCTTGCTTTTCCTCAAGAAAATGTTTCTGTGGAAATTTCCTCGCCGGGAATAAATCGTCAATTAAAAAACGCCGGCGAATTCCGTCATTTTACCGGAAAAAAAATAGCCTGCTACAGAACAGACATTTCGGATTGGTGTACGGGCCTTTTGGAAAGCGCGGGGGAACACAAAATTACAATAAGGGAGAACGAAAAAATGACAGAGCTTAAATACAGCATTATAGGCAAGGCGAAATTGGCGGGAGAAATATAATGGCCACAAACATTTCAGAAGCGCTTGCCCAAATAGTTCAAGAACGCAACATATCCGAAGAAGCGGCGCTAAAAATAGTCGAAGACACGATTCTGGCGGCTTATAAACGCCGTTTTGGGCAAATGGACAACGCCGTAATCCGCTTTAGCAATGAAAATCATACGGTTATAATTTACGCGAAAAAACAGGTTGTGGACGGCGTGTACGATCCGGTAACCGAAATTGAATTGACCTTAGCTAAAGAAATGAACGAAGACGCGGAGGAAGGGGATTTTTTGTTAATAGAGCTTGACCCAAAAACTTTCCAGCGGGCGGCGGTTCAAAGCGCAAGGCAAACGGCGGTTCAGCATATACGCGAAATACGAAAGGACAGCCTGTATGCGGAATACAAGGATAAAGAAGGCGAAATAATCATAGGATACTACCAGAGGGAACGGAACGGCACAATTTATGTTGATTTAGGCAAAATTGAAGGCGTTCTTCCTAAAAAATTTCAGTCCCCCCGCGAAATATATCATGTAAACGACCGTATCAAAGCGCTGATTCACAAAGTTGAAAAAACGCCGACCGGGTTGCAGGTGGTGCTTTCCCGTACACACAGCGAATTTGTGCAGGCTATTTTTGAGCTGGAAGTGCCGGAAGTTTACGACAAAACCGTTGAAATACACAAAATCGTACGCGAACCGGGATACCGCACCAAACTCGCCGTTTACACGAATAAAGACGATGTAGACCCAGTAGGCGCCTGCGTAGGCATGAAAGGCTCGCGTATTCAAACTATAATCCGCGACCTGGAAGGCGAAAAAATCGACGTCCTTAAATGGGATCCCGACCCGCAAGTGTTCATAGCCAACGCGCTTTCACCGGCGGAAGTGCGCAATATAATTATTTTAGATGAAGCCCAGCATAAGGCGCTGGCCGTGGTAAACGATTCGCAGTTATCCCTCGCTATAGGCAAACAAGGCCTTAACGTGCGTCTTGCAAACAGACTGACAGACTGGAGCATTGATGTAAAAACACTGGAACAATACGAAGAATCCGGCCTTTTCTCCAACGCATGGCGCGCCGCCTCCGAACTTTTTGGGGATTCCGAAGAAGACCTGGTTATTTCTGAAATTGAAGGTTTGGATGCGGAAGTTGTTAAAATCCTTAGCGACAACAACATTTCCACCGTAAACGAATTTTACGCGCTGGAAAGCGGCGAACTGGCGGCTTTCGGCCTAAACGATTCGCAAATATCCGCGTTAAACGCTGTTTTGGAAGAATATGTAGAATTTGAAGAAAAAACCGCAAGCGAACCGGCGGCTCCGGTTGTTGAAGCGGCGCCCGTTGCAGTCACTCCCGAAGAGCCGGCGAAAGAGGTTAAAGTGGAAGAACCCGCCGTTTCCCAGGAAGCGGAAGAGGACGACAGGGAAGAAACCGAAGAGTATGAATGCCCCCATTGCGGAGGGCTTCTTACGGATGATATGACTAAATGCCCAAATTGCGGCGTGGAAATTGACTGGGTGTAAATGGAGCGGCCGCCGGCGGTTTAAGACTGCGGCGGCGCACTCAATTTACGCATAATGGAAAACAGGAGTAACATGGCGGAAAAAGAAAATTTTAGGCCCAAAGCTGAACTTATCAAGCGTTCAAAAGAAAAGCCGGAAAACGTGGCGGCTTCGCCCGAAACAAAGGAAAATCCGGCTGAAACCAATGATGTAAGGGCGCAAGAAAACGCTTCGGATCTCGCAAACACAGAAGCCGCTTTTAAAAAAAAGGTCGCCGTCGTCCGAAAAAAAAGGCCCGCCGCCAGACCTCAAATTAAAAACCCTGAAACCGTTGCGGAAGGAGGCGCCGGCGGCGTTGAGACGAGCCATCACCCGCGAGAATCCGATGCGCCCCGCAAAAAAACAGACGCGCCGCCTTACGACAGAAATAAAAGGCCGCAGTCATTTTCGCCTTTTAAAAAAGACGCCTTTACGCGCAACAGCCCGGCGGCGAACAACAACGGCGCGGAAAAAAAACGCCCCGCGCCGCCTTCTGGACAAAATCCGCCTTCACCTTTCGCTCAAAGGCCGGCCGTTCAGGTTGGGCGTGTAGGCGGCAAATACATAGGCCCGCGTCCGCCAAGACCGGAAGGCTCGGATTACAGGCCGCGCCCTCATCAAGGCCAAGCTCCTTCGGGGGGGCCTTTTACCGGACGGCACGGCAATTATTCCCGCAACCCAAATGTGGACGGGCAACGCCCCCCGATGGCCGGCGGGCGTCCAGGCGGCTTTAACAGGACGGGCGGAGGAGGTTACGGGCAAAGAACGGGAGCCCCCCCGCCGGGAAATTCATCTCCAGTTCCATCAGACGGCAGAACTCCTCCAAAACGCAACTTTAAAGTAAAAAAAGTTGTTTACAAGAAAAACAAAGAAGACAGCATGGAGGAGAAACTCCTTCAAACCAAGAAAAAATCGCAACATATAGCGAATCCTATTCCAAAATCAATTGAAATAATGGAAGTTATATCGGTTTCGGAACTGGCCCGCAAAATGAATCTTAAAGCCTCCGACCTTATCCACAAACTTATGACTATGGGAATGATGGTTTCCATAAATCAGCAGATTGACTCGGAGACGGCGGCGATTCTGGCAGGGGAATACGGTTGTGCGGTAAAAATAGTAAGCCTGTACGAACAAACCGTAATTGAAACTGAAAAAGACAACGAAGACGCCATGACTCCGCGTCCGCCCGTAGTAACCGTCATGGGTCACGTAGACCACGGTAAAACCAAACTTTTGGATGCTATACGAAGTTCGGACGTAGTTTCCGGCGAATTTGGAGGCATCACCCAACACATAGGCGCATACATGGTGGAAACCCCGAACGGAAACATCACGTTTTTGGATACGCCGGGCCACGAGGCTTTTACCCGTATGCGAGCTCGCGGGGCGCAAATTACCGACATTGTAGTGCTTGTAGTCGCAGCGGACGACGGGGTTATGCCTCAAACCATAGAGGCGGTAAACCACGCAAAAGAAGCCGGAGTGCCTATAGTTGTAGCCGTAAACAAGATTGACAAGCCGGAGGCCAACCCCGACAAAGTAAAAAGTCAACTTGCGGAAATGGGTCTTACGCCGGAAGAATGGGGCGGACAAACTATGTTTGTGCATATTTCCGCGAAAAAGAAGGAAGGTATAGAAAAACTTATAGAATCGGTGCTGCTTCAGGCGGAAATCCTCGACCTAAAATCAAATTACAACCGAAGCGCGGAAGGAAAAATAATCGAATCCAAAATAGACCAGGGGCGCGGCATTGTAGCAACCGTAATGGTGCAAAAAGGCACGTTGCAGATTGGGGACGCTTTTGTAGCCGGAATATGGCCTGGAAAAGTACGCGCTATATTCAACGACAAAGGCAAAAAGATTCTAAAAGCCACGCCCGCTATGCCGGTGGAAGTGCTTGGATTCGAAGGCGTTTCCAACGCCGGAGACCCAATACAAGTGGTGGAAGATGAAAAAATCGCCCGCAGTTACGCCATTAAACGGCAGGAATTAAAACGGTTCGAAGACGCAAAGAACGTCAAAAAAATAACGCTGGACAACCTTTACGACACCATAAGCGACGGTTCCATAGCGGAACTAAAAGTGATTATTAAAGGCGACGTGCAGGGATCTGTGGAGGCGTTGCGTTCCAGCCTGGAAAAACTTTCAACGCCGGAGGTGCGGCTTAATGTAATACAGGCTCTGCCAGGAGCCATTAACGAAGGCGACGTTGATTTAGCGGCGGCCTCAAACGCCATACTGATAGGCTTTAACGTACGGCCCACGCCCAAAGCCCGCGCCATAGCCGAGCAGGAAAAAGTAGACATACGGCGTTACAACATAATTTACCGTGTTGTAGACGAAATGCGCCTGGCGATGGAAGGCCTGTTAAAACCGGAAACTAAAGAAGAAGTGCTGGGTGGAGTTGAAGTTAGGGAGGTATTTAAAATATCCAAATCCGGCGTTGTGGCGGGATGTTATGTGCAAAGCGGTTCAGTAAAACGCTCCGCTTCCGTAAACGTTATTCGCAATGACACAGTTATTTACACCGGAAAGATAGGAGGATTGCGGCGCTTTAAAGATGATGTAAAAGAAGTTTCCGCGGGATACGAATGCGGAATTAGCATTGATGGTTTTGAAGACGTAAAAACCGGCGATGAGTTGGAAATCTTCGAAACTGTAGAAATAGCAAGAAAATTGCAGACGCCGTCTGTTAAGAATTGAGGCCGTTCCAAAACCTAAAGTATTGGAACGGCAACCTTGAAAAATGCGGTTTTGCAAGGCTAAAGCCTTTCGAAACCGCAAGAGCCTGTCAAAACTAACCGGGTTTTGACAGGCTCAATTATAACAACAGCTTTAAGTTTTCCGTCCTCGCGCGGGAAAACAACTCTGCGCGGCAACGGAAGTTTTTTAACAAGGTGGAATAAATGCTTGATTTTAGAAGTATGGCGCCAAAAGTAGATTTATACACAATACTGCGCAGTTACTCAAACAGAACCAACAATCATCAAATTCCTTTTGACTATTTTATCAGGTATTTGCAATCAAACTCCGGCGGAGAATCAATAAGCGGCCAGCACATAGGCGAATGGGCTTCAGCCTCCCGGGAAAAAATAAAAGCCGGCCTTGAAAATCTTGTCAAAGACAAAAAAATTAAAATAATCGAGGAAGTTTCAGGCCAGCAAACGATTGAGTTGCTTTTTTTTTATGTTGAACTGCTAAAATCAGCTTACGATAATATAGACGAAAACTCAGAAATTCCTTTGCCGGATGAGCGTTATCTGGGAATAACCATACCTACAGAACAAATTAAAGTCATAAGCGTAGAAAATGATTTGCTTGATTATTTAATCAAACCGCAACCGTCGTCAATTCAAATATTAAAATTGATTTTTCAGAACGCCAACGGCAATGTGATTATGCTTAACACCCATCTTCCTGAACGCATATTGGAAGTATGCATCGCAAAAATGACGAATTCTTTTAGGCGGCATAACACCCTGGACTTTTTTTCGCAAAAACTCATAGCGCACTTTTATGGACAGGAAACTCATGTAAGAAATTTTATGAAAACGCTTATGTCCTCCACCGAAGACACAATTGAAACAATAATTGAAGGCGGCGATTTTTCTTTTTCCGTTTGGCTTTTTATGTCCCAGGTGATAAAAGCTTATGTTGAAGACCAGGTTGAGCGCGCAAACGATAGAAAACCCAGCCACATAGCTTTGGCTCAGGTCTCTTTGCTAATAGTTACAATCAGCAATTATTACAAAGTTTTAGCAATGCAAAAAAAAGAAAGAATCGACCATTTTGAAGCTCTGGAAAAACATCTTATGGAGCCGCCGTATCTATATACAATAAAAGATATATACGCATATAAAATATCATCCAGCAAAACAATGATGGACGTTTACGGAGAAAAAGAAATAACCAGTTTTATAAACGGGAAACTTAAAAGCGAAGACGGTCAAAAACTTCCAGAGATTATCAAATATAAATCAGGCGGAGAAGACGGCGGCGACTGGCTGGTTAAAAAAGAAAAAGTAATACCTTTATGTTCACGGCTTATATCCGAATCAAGAAACACCATACTAAACGAAATACAAACACGCTGGATGAAACTTCTGCGTAATTACCGCAGCGACCCTGCCATGAAATTTGACGACTCTTTTGAAGAAACGATTAATAAAACGGTCGCCCTTTTTGCGCACCCTTTATTTGTTATAGCCAGGGATAAAATGACGGCTGTAATCCAGGAAGAAACCGGGCCGTATCCCAACAACGAATTAATGTTTAACAATTACAAACCCGTCCCCTGGAGAACGCTTTTTGCTTTTAAACGGGAAACTATATTTAACGTCTGCCGCACGAACTTGCCGTTTTGGTATTCATTGCCATTTTTGGTAAAACTAATCGCCTTCGTTAAATATGGGCCCAAAGCGCTTGTGGAAAGCAAGAAAAAAGCTCCCAATTTAAAAAATGCAAGTCCGTCCGCCGGCGTCAATCAAAAAAAAGAACAAATAAAAAACGCCGCTCAAAAAATAGCAACTGGCTTTTTGCCGAAAGGCGAAACTATAGCAACTTATATGGAAGCGCTAAACGAAAGATGGAATCATTCATTGAATAAGGCGGAACGCGATAAGATTACAAGAGATGTAAACGCGATTATAAAAAATCACATGACGCAAGCGCTAAAAATACAATCACGTTCCACAATTGATGAACAAATAATAGACGATACATCCAACAACATTATAGATTTAAATTTAAGTCTTAAAAAAATAAAAAACAGAAACGCTTTGCAATTGTATATAAAATCTTATATTCTTCAACTGCTTTCAGACTCAAAGTTTTAAAAATCATACGTTGTGAATTGTTCGCGGATTTTTCCAAGTTTTCTTTAAGCGGCAAATGCAGACCCTTATTTTCTATTTTTGTGTCAACGTCTATTTTTCCATCCCGCGACAGCAACTCGTCATCCGTCTTAAAATCGCCGGCGTTAAAATTAAAAACGCGCAACAATTCAAGCAAGCCGTTTAAGCGCAAAAAAGAATATCTTTGGACGCCTTTCCCCAACCGGAGTTTTAAAAAACACTTTATTTGTTTTATAATTTAATGTAGCGCAAAAATAAAAGCTTGCGGGGGGGGGGGGGGGATCGAGTACAATTTTTATGGATACTGTAAATCAACTTGGGCGGGCTGGCCGCGCATCCTCCACCAAAAAGATTAAATAGGAGACTTTATGGGCAAGTACACGGAAGACGTTAAAAGGCTTTTGGAATGTGTAGGCGGAGCGGAAAACATCAGCACGGTGACTCATTGCGCCACCCGGTTGCGTTTTGTGCTGGCGCGTCCAGCTAAAGCGGACGTTAAAGAAATTGAAAAAATTCCAAGCGTAAAGGGGCAGTTTACCCAGGCGGGGCAGTTTCAGATTATTATCGGGAATGACGTAAAGACGTTTTACAACGAGTTTACAGCATATTCCGGGGTTCTGGAAAAAAGCAAAGACGATGTAAAGGCGGACGCAAAGCGCAACATGACCGTCCCCCAGCGG
This sequence comes from Spirochaetaceae bacterium, assembly GCA_031281945.1. Lineage (GTDB taxonomy): Bacteria > Spirochaetota > Spirochaetia > Treponematales > Breznakiellaceae > JAIROZ01. The sequence continues at coordinate 44,513 of JAITER010000041.1, forward strand.
ATGATGGCTACGCTCGCCGAGATTTTTAGCCCGCTGATTCCGGCGCTGGTGGTGGGCGGGCTTCTGCTGGGTCTGCGCAACGTGCTGGAAGGCATACCGCTGGTAACAGGCGCGGACGGCGCGAAAATCACCCTTACGCAGGCTTCGGTGTTTCTATCCGGCTTAAACCATTTCCTGTGGCTCATTTGTGAGGCTGTTTTCTTTTTCCTGCCGGTTGGAATCACCTGGTCTGTTACCAAAAAAATGGGCGGAACCGAGATTTTGGGCGTTGTTTTAGGAATATGCCTGGTTTCGCCCCAGTTGCTCAACGCTTACGCAGTGGCTTCTACGGCGGCGGAACAGATACCGGTGTGGGATTTCGGCTTTGCAAAAATACGGATGATAGGCTACCAGGCCCAGGTTATTCCGGCAATTCTCGCGGGACTCACCCTGGCGTACCTGGAACGGTTTTTCCGCCGCATAATCCCGCAGGCGATTTCCATGATATTTGTACCGCTTTTTTCACTGGTTCCCGCCGCGCTTTTCGCCCACGCCTGCCTGGGGCCTTTCGGCTGGTGGGTGGGTTCCGGCATCTCCACCGTTATTTACAGCGGACTTACCGGCCATTTCCGCGCCATCTTCGCCGCCATTTTCGGCTTCTTTTATGCGCCGCTCGTGGTAACCGGCCTCCACCACATGACAAACGCCATCGACTTGCAACTTATGAGCGAGTTCGGCGGCACTAACCTTTGGCCGATGATAGCGCTTTCCAACATCGCGCAGGGGTCGGCGGTATTAGCCGTCATCTTTTTACACCGGGGCGACAAAAAAGAAGAGCAGGTCTCAATTCCGGCGATGATTTCCTGCTATTTGGGCGTTACCGAACCGGCGATGTTCGGGATAAATCTTAAATACTTTTTTCCGTTTATCGCGGCGATGACCGGTTCCGCGGCGGCGGCCGTCATCTCCGCCGCTTCAGGCGTTATGGCCAACTCGATAGGGGTGGGCGGCATTCCCGGCATTCTGTCGATTAAGCCGCAGTATTTCGGCGTATTCGCCGTATGTATGCTAACCGCAATCGCCTTGCCTTTCGCCTTAACCGCCGTTTTCAACCGCCTGGGCGTTTTCAAAAAAAAGGAGGGCTGAACATGAATCCGGGCGGCGTATGCGTCTATCAAATCTATCTGCGTTCTTTTTTTGACGCAAACGGGGACGGCGTGGGCGACCTTGCCGGAATCACCGCGAAACTTGATTATATCGCTTCGTTAGGGGTGGATTATATCTGGCTTAATCCCTTTTTCCCGTCCCCGCAAAACGACAACGGCTACGACGTCTCGGATTACTGCGCGGTAGACCCGCTTTTTGGGACTATGGCGGATTTTGAAACGCTTACCCGCAACGCCGCCGCAAAAGGGATAGGCGTTATGCTGGATATGGTGTTTAACCACTCCTCCACAGAACATCCCTGGTTTAAAGCCGCGCTTGCCGGAGATAAAAAATACCGTGATTTTTATTATTTTTTGCCCGCAAAAGAGGACGGCTCGCCGCCTACAAACTGGGTTTCCAAATTCGGCGGCAGCGCCTGGGAAAAAGACGGGGCGGGCGGCTATTACCTGCACCTGTTTGACAAGACGCAAGCCGACCTCAACTGGGACAACCCCGCCGTACGGGAAGAACTGGCCGGCATCCTCCGGTTCTGGATAAAAAAGGGGGTGAAGGGGTTCCGTTTTGACGTGTTCAACCTGACGGACAAGGGCGGCGCGTTTTTGGATGATGGGGCAGGGGACGGGCGGCGGTTTTACACGGACGGGCGGCAGGTGTTGCCGCGCTTCGCCGCAATGCGCAACGCTATTTTTGACGCAGACGGCGGCGGATTTTTAACTGTGGGCGAAGCGTCTTCCACCACGATGGAAAAATGCGCGGCGTACAGCAACCCGAAAACAGGGGCGCTTACGATGACGTTTCATTTTCACCACCTTAAAACCGATTATCCAGACGGCGAAAAATGGCGGCGCGGGGCGGTGGACTTTCCGCTGTTAAAAAAAATATTGCACGAGTGGCAGGTTTTTATGGGGGAACACGGCGGCTGGGACGCGCTTTTTTGGAACAACCACGACCAGCCCCGCGCCCTTACCCGCTTTGCTTCCGCCAAAAGCGCCTTTCATTATCAAAGCGCGACTATGCTCGCCGCCGTCATTCATTTTATGCGCGGCACGCCATACATATACATGGGCGAAGAAATCGGGATGACCAACCCCGGTTTTCAAAAGATAACGGATTACCGCGATGTGGAAACTTTACGCTATCACCGGATTTTACGCGAAAACGGCATGAGTGAAGATGAGGTTATGCGGATAATTCAGGAACGGTCGCGGGACGGCAGCCGTACGCCTATGCAGTGGACGGCGGATATTTCCGGTTTTAGCGCCGCTGGAAAATCCTGGATACAGCCCGCGCCAAACAGCGCGGAAATCAACGCGCAATCCGAGGAAGCAAACCCGCGCGGCGTTTTGGCCTTTTATAAACGGCTTATAGCCCTCCGCAAAGAACTGCCGGTCATCCAAAGCGGGTCTTATACGCCTGTTTTACCGGAATACGCGCCCGTTTTCGCCTACCGCCGCGACCTGGCAAAGACGCGCCTTGCCTGCGTAAATAATTTTTTTGAAGAAGGCGTTCAAATTAGCTCAAGTGATTTTAACCGCTGGCTGGGAAAACCGATTGAGTTGCTAGCCTCCAACTACGACGCCTCGCCCCCTTCTTTTGAAGGAGGGCTTTTTTTGCGGCCCTACGAGACGGCGGCCTTTTTGTTTTAGGTTGTTGGCGCATCGCCGCTTGCCAAAACAGGCGGCTGGTAATAAGGCGCTGTATTTGATAAACAACGGACGAAGACCGTTTTTATCAAATACAGCCAAACTTCAAATGCGCGTAGCGCATTTGAAGTTCAATCCCTTGCGCTTCAAGACAGAAAGCATTTTCTTTCAGCGCCAAAGGCCGCACGACGCGGCCTTTGGAACGGGTTAACCCCTTGCGCGTCTGGTGATAAGGCGCTGTATTCGGCTAATCCAGGCGCCAGCTCGCGTCTCGGTTGCCACTGGGGGCTCCGCCCCCAGTCCCCCGCTGGGCGCGAGTGCGCGCGAAACATTGAGCGCGTCCCGCCGTATCAGGCGGCACAGCGTGGGGCCAGATAACGGCTCCCGCCGTAGAGAAGGCGACCGGCCCCGCTGGGAGGCCCTGGCCTCCCAGACCCACCGGAAGTTTGCGGCGCCGCTTTGTTTCAAGCGGGCTTTTTCATCGCCGGGCGGTTTTCGCGGCGCGGCGGCGCCAGGCGGCTTCCGGTCAACACAGGCGTCTGGTGATAAGGCGCTGTATCTGATAAACAACGGACAAAGGCCGTTTTTATCAGATACAGCCAAACTTCAAATGCGCGTAGCGCATTTGAAGTTCAATCCCTTGCGCTTTCCAGCGGCGGCGGCTTCCGGCTAATCCAGGACGCCGGCTCGCGTCTCGGTTGCCGCTGGGGGCGCCGCCACTACTCCCCCGCCCACTCCAGGCGCGCGATACTTTGAGCGCGGCCACCCAACCTATGTAGCGCGGCGTGGGGGCCGGTAACGGCTCGCGCCTTGGTTGCCGCGGGGGGGGGCCCCCCCCCCCCCCCCCCCCGGGGGGGGGGCGCGCGCACAAAATATACACGGCCCCCCCGCTCTTCCGATGTGCCCGGGCAGATCCCGGCGCGCGCGTTGCTTGCAAGGGGGGGCTCCGCCCCCCCCCCCGCTGGGAGGCCTCGGCCTCCCAGACCCACCAAAAGTTTGCGGGGCCGCTTTGTTTCAAACGGCGTTCTTCATTGCCGGGCGCACATTTTCGCCGCGTTGCGGCGAAAACCGCGCTTTCCGCATAATTTCTCCGCTAAAGCGGCCAAATTCCCAATCGATTGCGCTTTAAGCGCGGGGGCTGATAGCGGCTCGCGCCTTGCTTGCCGCTGGGGGCGCCGCCCCCAGTTCCCCCCGCTGGGCCA
>JAITER010000048.1 GCA_031281945.1 Spirochaetaceae bacterium
GATATTTCAACGTTATGTACAATTTGTCTTCTATCGTCAACTTAGGCGGTTTCCCTCCCCGACGGCGCGGAATGTCGAATTCTTTCTGAAGAATTGACTTCATCTTTTCAAACGCATCAGGTTTCACTCCGTATAACCGCTTAAATAACACCGCTTTGGCATCCGCCGCCGCTTCTCTCTTTCCCATGCCTTGATTATATCTTCTTGCCGGGCGAGCGAACAAGTCTATTGAAGAAAAAAGCAGTGGGGATTGGTTTTGTAGATGGTAATTTATATATTTTATATAATAACGGGCGGATAAATAAAAATAGAACATAAATTTTAAAAAATAATGATGTACGGACGCACTGCGCATAACAGGTCTATATGCGTTCCAGCGCTAAAGAGCCTCCAGTGTTACGTTTGCCGTGGCTGGTTGCGCCTCCCACGGCTCATTCCAGCACGTTATACGCTATTGCACTGAATAAAAAATTATACACAAAAAAGCATTCAATAAACCCCGTCCAATTGTGACCAGCGCAATCTGTCCAGATATGTGAAAGTTCAGAAATTTTTCCACAAAACATTAAGAGCAGAAATCTTTACAACCTTGAAAATTTGGAATAGCATTTCCCACAAAACTTATTTGAGGCCTTCGGGTCATGCAGCTTGTTTGTACCGCTTTAATAGCTTAGATGGGCCATACCGTACTCCACAATCCTGGTTTGAGATACTTTCCCACAACAAGTTGCCATGTAAAAGACGAAAGCGGTAACATTTACAGGAAAACAACTGGGCGCAACCGAAACTGATCGACCGCCGGGATGCGGTTGCGTGTCGTCGACGGCAGGCGCGCGACGAACAGGATTATAGACAGAGCGTTTGGTTTGGAAGAAGCACACGAACTGGACGCTGAAAAGCCGCGCTGGTTGAAGCGCACGTGAATGCGGAAACGGCTCACGGCGCAGAAAGCGGCGGGGATGGTCTCGAGTTTGGCCGCCTCCGGTTTACAGGCGGGTGATTTGCTGAGCGCCGTTATCGAGGCGTATGCGGGGCGCTTGAAGGCGCTGGTAGCGCGGCGAGCCCGCTTGATGTGAAAGCGCCTCTTTCGGCGGCGCATGGGAGGGGGCGTTAAAACTGGAGAGCGGAGCGCGAAACAGAGTGTTACGTAAAATTAGCAAGCGGTTATAAACGCCCCGTAACGCGAACAAAGTTTTGCGCGGCGAGCGCCAGGGCCGTGTTTTATTCTTTCCACAAGCCCATTTTACTTATTTTTTTGTTGCGGTAACGCACTAAAACTTGCGGGGTCTTGGAGCAGAGAATCGCCAGTTCTTCCCTTAGCATGTCTTTTATAGCGCCGGCTGCGGCGTCCACGTTTGTGTGGGCCCCGCCTTCCGGCTCTTTAATTACGCCGTTAATCAATTTAAAACCGCGCAAATCTTTACTGGTTATGCGCAACATAGCCGCCGCATCTTTGGCGCGGGCGCTGTCATGAAGCAGTATAGACGCGCCTCCTTCCGGGCTTATCACGGAATATATCGCGTTTTCCATCATGTATATTTTATCGCCTACGCAAATTCCAAGCGCCCCGCCGCTGCCGCCCTCCCCTATTACCACACAAATTATTGGGGTTTGCAGACGGCTGAATTCGATAAGGTTGCGGGCTATAGCCTCGCCTATACCGCGCTCCTCGGCTTCTATGCCGGGGAACGCGCCGGCTGTATCCACAAAAGTAATTATGGGGCGGCTGAATTTTTCGGCCTGTTTAGCCAGCCGCAACGCTTTCCTGTAACCTTCGGAGCCGGCCATGCCGTGATTCCTGAACATATTTTCTTTTAGCGATCTGCCTTTTTGGTTGGCTATTATGGTTACAGGCCGCCCTTCAAAAAAAGCCAGGCCGCCTATAAGGGCGCTGTCATCGCCGGAGCAACGATCCCCGTGAAGTTCCGTCCAATCCGTAAAAATACGGACTATGTAATCCATAGCGTAAGGCCGCATTGGGTGGCGGGCGAGTTCTATACGCCGCCAAACTTCCTCCGCGCCGGAAGGCGTTTTTATTTTGGCTTCCAGGCTTTCAATTTCGGCTGAGACGTCAACGCCGCGGGAAGCGGCCATTTTTTTAAGTTCGTTTAATTTTTCTTTTAATCCGGTTTCGCTCATACTCTCTCCGGACGCGTGTGCAAGTCGATTAGTTTCGCAAGCGTTTCTTTTTGTTCGGAACGCTTAACTATCATATCCACAAAACCTTTTTTTTCCTGGAATTCCGCGCGTTGAAAACCTTCCGGCAATTTTTGGCGTATGGTGCCTTCTATTACACGCGGCCCGGCGAAACCTATTAAAGCGCCCGGCTCCGCCATTATGACGTCGCCAAGCATAGCGAAAGAAGCCGTAACCCCTCCTGTGGTTGGATCGCAAAGCACAACAAAGTATGGAACGGCGGCCTCATCCAGTTCCGAGGCGGCGGAAGATGTTTTCACCATCTGCATAAGGCTGAAGATGCCTTCCTGCATACGGGCGCCTCCTGAAGTCGTGTAAATTATTACCGGAAGTTTTTTAGCCGCCCCCAAACGCATGGCCCTGCTGATTTTTTCGCCGACCACGCTTCCCATAGAGCCGCCCATAAACGAAAACGACATCAACGCGATTAGGGCGCGTCTCCCGTTTATCGAACAAAAACCTGTAATAACGGCTTCTTTCATGCTGGTTTTTTCCGCCGCGCTTTTAATTTTTTCTTCGTAGCCGCTAAATTCAATAGGGTTAAGCGAAGCTATTTCCGAACCGAATTCTTCAAAAGAGCCTTCGTCGGCTATGTATAAAAGCCTTTGAGCCGGCTCCATTCTGTAATGCCAGCCGCAGGACGGGCACGTATAAAGCGCTGCGGCGACAGCTTTTTCATCTTTTACAATCCCGCAAGACGGGCATAAATTGTCTTTATTTTCCGGCACACAGCCTCCTAAAAATTTCCCCGCGATTTCCGCAGGGGAGTCGTCAATAAACTTGTTATATAAGTCATGGGCGGAAAAACCAAAATTGAACTACGCGCAAACGATTGAAACCGCGTTTGGAAGATTCCCGCTTTTGTTTTTTGAGTTACGCGCCTGGCGGCAACAGTTTTCAGCGGCAAATTGGAAGCGTGGGACTCCACGCTACATGAACAAGCCGCCGTCCACGGGCAGAACCTGGCCGGTAATATAGGACGATTCATCCGCGGCTAGAAACGCCGCGGCCGCGGCCACATCTTTAGGGTCGCCCAAACGTTTTAACGGTATCGCCTGCGATATTTTCGTCCTGGCTTCTTCCGTCATAGCCGCGGTCATATCCGTAGCGATAAAGCCTGGTGCTATAGCGTTCACTCGCACACCGCGCCCCGACGTCTCGGCGGCAAGCGTCTTTGTAACCCCGATAAGACCCGCTTTAGCCGCTGCGTAGTTCGCCTGGCCGCCGTTGCCGTGAACGCCCACAACGCTGGCCATGTTGATTATGGAACCGGCGCGGCGGCTTATCATGGAGCGAGCTACAGTCCGGGCCGTTAAAAAAGCGGCTGTAAGGTTTACGTCCAAGACCTTTTGAAAATCAGCCAAAGACATCCTAAAAGAAAGGTTGTCGCGTGTTATACCGGCGTTATTTACAAGGACGTTGAAAAAACCGGCTTCTTTTAACGCCGCGTCTATCACGGCTTCCGCAACGTTTAAATCAGAAAGATCCGCGCTTATCCAGTGAAACTTGCCGTTTGAAGCCGCCTTTCTATCCGCTAAATCGGACGGTTCTTTTGTGCCAAGCCCCCAAACTTCCGCGCCAAGCTCTAAAAAAAGACCGCTTACAGCCTTGCCTATACCTCTGGAAGCGCCTGTAACCAGGGCTTTTTTATTTTCTAAAGTAAACATAAATCATCTCCTTAACAAATTAACCAAGCCAAGCGATAAAGGCTCTATATACGTAACCAGGAAAACAACGGCGAGCTGTATCACTAAAAACGGCAAAACATAAGCGCAAATACTGGTAAAAGGCTTTTTAAAGCGGTAGCTCGCCAGAAACAAATTAAGCCCCACAGGGGGGGTTAGGTATCCCGCCTCCATGTTTATTAAAAATATAACGCCCAAATGCACCGGGTCTATGCCATAAGACGCTCCAAGCGGGGCTATAAGCGGCAAAACTATCATAATCGCGGAAAATATATCGATAAGGCAGCCTACAACAAGCAACGCCGCATTTAAAATGAGCAAAAAGACGAACTTGGAATTTATCGCCGCCCCCATCCAGCGGGCGAAGGCTTCAGGAGCCTGTGTGTCTACAATGTAGTAACTTAACGCCTGCGATACGCCCAAAATAGCCAAAATCCCGCCCGTTATGGGAATCGCTTTGTAGAACACCGTCCAGACGTCACGAAATTTTATTTCTTTTAGGATAATCACTTCCAAAACAAACACATAGCATACCGCGAAAGAACCGAGCTCCACGAGCGAAAGAACGCCGGAAAAGTAACCGGCTATAAGCGCTACGGGTAAAATTATCTCGCCCAAGGACATTTTTATCGAAGAGGCCGCTTTTTTTAGCGAAAATCTTTGGGTTGGAACTTTTGTTTTTATAGAAATGACGATTCCAAAAACAATCATGGAAGCGGCGAGTAAGACGCCTGGAACTATACCGCCCGCAAACAAATGAAGTATGTTGGTTTGGGTCATGGTTCCAACTAAAATTAGCGGCAAACTGGGAGGGAACAACAGGCCTATACTGCCGGAAGACGTCAAAATTCCTGTTGAAAATTTATCGCTGTAGCCGGCTCCGCCCGCGCTTTTGCAAAGAATAGCGTATAAAATTCCGCCCAAAGCCATAATCGTAACGCCTGAAGCGCCGGTAAACGAGGTGAAAAAAGCGCAAATTAAAACGGAGGCGGCTATCATCCCGCCGGGGAGCCAGCTAAAAAGACTCTGAAAAGTTTGCACAAGGCGCGTTCCCGCCTTGCTTTCCGACAAAAAAAAGCCGGCCAGCGTAAAAAGCGGAATCGCCACAAAGTTGCTTCCGGTAAGGCCCGTGTAAATTTGATTCACCGTTACATCAATCTCGCCGCCTGAAGAACTAATCAGCAAAATTGAAAAGGCCCCTATAACGGCGAAAAGCGGCGTTCCCGCCAGAGCGCTTAAAATCAGCAGAATGACGACCGGAATTTTGAAAGAAACCGAAAGCCCGTATAAAAAATCGTTAAAATCGTAAAAAACAGACGGCGGGTTAAAATCCCAAATGAATTTAACTACAACCGGAAGCGCGAAAAAACAGCCTGCCAGAACCGCTAAAACCGGCAAAATTCGCAATTTTCCAGAAACCGGAACATAACTGGCGAAACGAAAAGCCATAACCGCGAAAGAAAGCGGCAGGACAAGCGCGTAAACCACGTCTGGAATAAAACCTATTTTTGTGGGCGGCATAAGGCCCAATTTGATAAAAGCCGCCGAAGCGAAGAACAAAATCGCGCATACAGCCGCGCAAATAAGGCCGGAAACAACCCCCGCCGCTTTTTTAAGCGAGTCGTTTTTAACGTAATGCAAAAGCCCTATTGAAAGGTGGTTTTTGCTTCTTGTGGTAATCATGGCCGAAATCATGCTTACAACAAGCAACAATTGGCAAACTATAAGTTGCTCCGCCGGAATGCCGGTGTGAAAAACAAGCCTGGCGACGGCCTCCGCTAAAGGGAGAAGCGACAAAAGAGCAAGAGCCAAATAACAAACGCCGTTTTCGATTTTTTTAAACATGAGCCTTAAAATCGTATCACGCCGCGCCGCGTGTTATCAAGCGCTTTCAGCCGCCCGCCCGTCGGTTGCGGTTTTAATTGGAGAGGGGGGCTGGGGGGCCTTTGACCCCCCAGCGGGGTTTTAGGGGCGGCGCCCCTAGGAGAGGGGGTAGCGTAAGACTTGCCGCCTGGCGGCGAGGCTGGAGCGAGGGGGAGACTTCCCCCCTTAACACATACACCGCCTTGTTTTCATGACTAAGTATACATAAGGCGCAATCGAAACTCAAAAAGCTCCAAAATTAAAACACCGGTTGACAAAAAAAGCCGCCGGTTCCTGAAAACAGCGTATGATCATGTTTTTACAATTCATTCAAATTCGTATACAATTGAAAACGTTCCAAAAACCGGTTTAAAAACCACGGAGGTGAAATTGCGCGATTCATTTGGCAGAAACATAGATTATTTGCGCGTTTCCGTTACAGACCGCTGTAATTTGCGTTGCCTTTACTGTATGCCGGACGGCGTAAAACTCAAAAAGCGGCCTGAGATTCTGAGCCTTGAAGAGCTTGTTCATATATGCCGCGCCGCGGTTTCCTGCGGCGTAAAAAAAATAAAGGTTTCCGGCGGCGAACCCCTTTTAAGACGCGGTTTGTGCGCCTTTATAGCCGCGTTAAAAAACGAAGCCGGCGCGGACGAAGTTACGCTTACAACAAACGGCGTCTTGCTTGAAGAACATCTGCCGTCCCTGGCGAAAGCCGGCCTGAACGCGGTGAACGTAAGCCTGGACGCGCTTAATCCGCAAATTTTCATTAAAACAACCGGACTTGGCGCCGCCGCCGGAAGCGCCGGCTTTAACAACGAAACGTTAAATCGCGTCGTATCCGCGATATTTCGCGCCGCCGGCATGGGTCTTAACGTAAAAATAAATTGCGTGCCTATAGAAGGGTTAAACGAAAGTGAAATAATACCGCTTTCGCTACTGGCCGAAAAAACCGCCGTCGCCGTGCGGTTTATAGAACTAATGCCCCTGGGCCGCGCCAGTTTTTACCGCGGAATCCCCGCAAAAAAAGTCTTGCAAATAATAAACGAAGCTTGCGGCCCCTTAACCGCGTTTACAGGCAAACTTGGAAACGGCCCCGCATCGTATTATTCAGCGCCGTTTTGGAAAGGCGTAATAGGAGTAATCCCCGCGATGAGCCGGGGGTTTTGCGAAACCTGCAACCGCCTGCGCCTGTCGGCGGACGGGGTGTTGTCTTCCTGCCTTTCTTCCGGCGAAAACGTCTCTTTGCGCGAAGAATTACGAAAAAAACCGGAAGGTTTTGGCCCGGAAAAAGAAGCCGCCGTTAAAAAAATAATACAAGATGTAATTTACAATAAAAAAGCGTTCAACGATTTTTCGCCGGTATACAACGGCGAAAAAGCCGAAAACCGTAAAGATAAATTGATGTGGAAAATAGGCGGCTAAAACAACCATGGAGGGCGCTTTATGCGGCGTAGCAGTTACAGGGCCCGTTATGCGCCGTTTTTTCTGCTTGCGCTAGCCGCGCCCCCGCAAGGGTGCGCGGGCTTTACGATAATCTTTTATGATCTTTAACTATATTTGATTCTTCATCATTATTCCCTTTTTGAATAAATATCATATTATGATAAAAATGCATTGAAACTATTTTTTTATCATAATATGTTTCTTCATAATTTTCATCGGTTATTTCCTGATAATTTAAACAATCCGTAAGAGATTTAAAAAAATTCATTGCTGTTTTGGGATTGCTTAAATTTTTACTGTCTCCTCCATAATCATCCCAATATGATGTTTGCACGTCCTCCACAGCATATACTCCGCCGTCTCTTAATTTTGGGAAAAGTATTTTAAACGTTTCAATCATATGTTCATTCAAATGGCTTCCGTCATCTATTATTATATCAAAACAACCAATTTCACCGCTTATTTTTTCCAGAAATTCCTTGTCAACCTGGCTTCCCCGATAGATTTTTATACGGTTCTCCTGTAACGACGATTTATCATAAATATCAATAGCGAATATTTTGCCAAAAGGAAAATACTTTTTCCACATTCTTAAAGAATTTCCACCGTCATTTGGATTTTCATAACCGCCAACGCCAATTTCGAGAAGTTTTATTTTTCTGTTTTTAAATTTTTTCAAATGGTTCATATAATGAACCGTGTACCAATGAGAACCTGTTTTATCTGTTTTATACAATTTTGCCAATAATGTCAAATTATTCGATATGAACAAAGCAAAAAAAAATTCCGCGATTTTTCTTAATCCAAATCCTTGTTTAACAAAAATAAAGCGCTTCTTCAAAAACGACTTAATTCCATAAAAAAAATTCATCACCATAGCCTCCGAAACATTAGAGTTGTTCGGAAACTTCAAGTTTCCGCAAACTGAACCAATCCTGGGCTTGGTTCAGCCAACTTTCGATTGAAAACGCAAAATGCTACGCATTTTGCAAGACTTGTTCGCTAACCGCAGGTTAGTAGACAACCAACCGGCTTGGCGAACAAGTCCATTATTTTTGCGAATATGCTATGAAGGGTTTCAACCAATTCCGCTAGCATTTCGCATAACAATATGTATATAAACTTTTGGATAAAAAGGAGCGGGCCGCGTAAAATACGGACTTTTCAAAGCGCCGCGCCAGCAACTGGCAAACGCCGCTATAAACCTGGGCGGAGAACGCGCCGCCGGCATTGGCGGCTTAACGCCCCGTTTCGCAAACATTTTGCAAAACGCGGTTAAAAGGCGCATGGCGTAGCGGCGGCGTAAACACAAAACGCCGCAGGGAATAAAGCGCTTTACCGGCATAAGCCGTCCGGCGAGCGGGCGCAACGTTCCGCAAAGCGATAAATTACAAACCGGAAATTAGCATTATTTGTGAGCCGATAAGAAACGCCCGTTAAAAGCGCCGGGGGGGGGGGGATTCTCATTGTTAAATGATAACTCGAATAATAGACTTGTTTCAACAACCCGTTAGGCCGCCCGCCAACCCTGCGGGGCTAAACTTTGCCAGGCCTTGTGCGGTTGCCGGCGCGGGCCGCCGCAAGCCGCCTTTTCCCCCGCCGCACAAGACTCGCTTCACGGTCTTGTTCGCCTTTATAAAGGCGCTTCTTCGCGACACAGGGCGAAAGTTTAACCGGATGCGGCGCCGGCGCGTAAAAAACTTCGCGTTTTTAAATCTTCACGGAGGGCGAGAAAAGATTCCCAGCGCTCTTTTGTTATTTCGCCGCGTAAAACCGCTTCACGCACAGAGCAGCCTTTTTCGTTTGTGTGGGTGCAAGAAACGCCGAATTCGCATACTTTTAAAGCCGCAAACTCTTTTACGCAAAATGTCAGATTTTTGTAATGAACGTCCGGTATAAATTGACGCAAACCGGGAGCGTCGATTACGGAAAAACGCCCGTCTTCTTTTCCACCTTCAAGCAATACGGATTTTACCGTCGTGTGCGCCCCTCTGTCGTATTTTTTTACGAGGGCTCCGGTTTTTTGCGCGGAATCGCCTATCAGGGCGTTCACAATGGTGGATTTTCCGGCTCCGCTTTGTCCGGTAAAAACGCTGGTTTTATTTTTTAAAAGTTCCAGCAATTCTTCCAAACCTTCCCCGCTAAGAGCGCAAAGGCGCACAACTTTATAGCCTAAAGACGCGAAGACGCAAAGGCGGTTTTCAATTTCCGCAAGCTCTTCTTGGGAAAGAACGCCCTCATGCGCTAAATCCGCCTTGTTTACCGCTATTATAGCGGGGATGCGGCTGTTTTCGCATTGAACCAGAACCCTGTCTATAAACCTGGGGCGCCAGGGCGGGTGCGCGAAGCTCGCGACTATTACAGCCTGGTCTATGTTGGAAGCGAGCGTTTGCCTCGTTCCGCCCTTTTCGTTGTAACGGCTAAAAGCGTTTTTACGGTCTTCAAGCTCAAATATTCTGCCCGTAATTTCCGAATCTTTATAAAAACGCACACGATCGCCTGGGCAAAGCGGGTTATAAAAAAGTTTTTCGCAAAAATCAACCGCTTCTTTTCCGGTTTTCCCTGTTTTATAACGCATAATTTTACCTTTTATCGAACAGGAAAAAACGGCGCCGGTTTCGTTTTCTTTTACGCAAAAAGAATTTTTTCCGCAACTTAAAACAAGGCCGTTTAACACTTTTAATCCGGCGGCGTTTTTTGCGGTTGTTTTTATATATTCAGCGCCGGCTTTAGCGGGGCGCGGCAGGGCGCGTTTTTTTTTACCTGGGCGGTTTTTGCGCGGCATGATTTTTAATCAGCCTTTCCGTCCAGGACGGCGCTGTAATCAAATCCAAAAAAAGAGCATATTCTTTCCCATTTTGATTCGGGCGGGCTTTCCGTAACAAACACGCGAACAGGCGTAAAAACGGCGTCCGCAGGTTTATCCACCGCGCCGCCGGACGCCGCGCCGCAAGCAAGCAGTTTTTCCGTTTGCCTGCAAACTCCGCGCACCGAGTCAAAAACGCCTGTTTCTTTTCCGGCCAAAGTTTTAAAGAAATCCAAGAGCATTAAAAAATGCGTGCAACCTAAAACAACGGCGTCCGCGCCCTGTGTTTTAAAATAATTTATATATTTTTTTGAAACATCAATTTTTTGTTCATCCGAAGCGCTCCAAAAATCATTTTCTATAAAATCGACAAGAGCGCCCGCCGCCGCCGGTATAAGTTTCGCGCATTTTCCGGTTTCTTTATTTGCGGCGTCAAGCAGTGCGTGTATATAAGGGTCGCATATTGTGCGTTCCGTACCCAGCACGCCTATAACTCCGGTTTTTGTAAAAACCGCGGCCGGGCGCATGGCTGGAACCGTACCCACAAAAGAAATTGAAGGATAAATGGCGCGCAGTTCACTCAGCGCGGAAACCGAAGCCGTGTTGCAGGCCAGCACTATTACTGAGGGCGAAAAATAAAACACAAGTTTTTTAACCAGGGCGGATAATAAAAGCGTTAATTCTTCTTTTGATTTTTTGCCGTATGGGAAATTTTTTGTATCCGCTATATATACACATTCAACGTCTGGATTTGATTTCTTAAAAGAAGCGCAGTAACTTAACCCGCCAGCCCCTGAATCCAAAAAAAGAACCATGTTTTATTCCTTTAACAAATCAAAGTTTCGTCCAGTTAAAGAGGCTAAAACCCGCCTTTTCGCCGGGGAAGAACCGTCTAAAAATAAATCAATTTTTTTCCGTATAACGCGCCGCCGGGAAAACCGCCCGTACGGGCAGGAGCACGCCGCTTTTAAAAATCCGTATTCCGCCGCCGCCTCTACAATCCGGCTTTCTTCCACATACACAAGAGGGCGTATCAATTTTAGCGGGTATTTACGGTATCGCAAAAGCGCTGGCATAGCACATAACTCGCCCTTAAAAATCATATTCATAAAAAAAGTTTCTATAACATCATCCAGATGATGCCCCAGGGCTATAACGTTAAAACCGTTCTCTTGCGCGTAACGAATCAATTCCAGACGTCTTTGCGTGGAACACCAGTAACAATTCATTTTGCGTCCTTCTTTTAAGCGCCCTATCACCGGCACAAAGACGTCGTCAAACGGAACGCCCTCTTTTTCAAGGCGTTCTGAAAGAACGCTTTTTTTGCAACACGAACAAAAATCGGTTGATATATGCACAGCTTTTAAATCGTATTGTTTTTTTAACGCGGCCCGTATTCTCGAAAGAGTTACTGCCAGAATTGTAGAATCCTTTCCACCGGAAACCGCTATTAAGATGCGGTCTCCATCTTCTATAAGGCCCATCTCCAAAACCGCTTTAACCGTTAGTTTTTGCACCATAGCCAAGGCGCTGTATTTTCTATAAGCCCTGTCCGCCATTTTTAGCCTTTTCGCCCGCCCCCGCGTCATCCGGCGTTTTAGCGGCGTTCCTGCCGGAATGCGCCATTACACATAACAAGGCGTATCCCGAAGAAAGGTCTTCGTTTCGCACCGCTATATGTTTTGGCGCTTTTAAAATTACGTTTGTAAAATTCCAGATAGCTTCTATTCCGCTTTCGGACAGGACGGCGGCCACTTTTTGCGCTTCCTGCGGCGGCGTCGTTAATATGGCTGTTTTGACGCCCAATTCACGTATTTTTTCCCTGGCCGTATTTATGTGGAACACTTCTACGCCGTGAATTTTTTTTCCGGTTACTTTACCGTCTTTGTCAAAAGCGGCGACTATGGTAAGCCCGTGGGCTTTAAAATCTTTATGCCCCATAATAGCGCTTCCCAGATTTCCAGCGCCCGCAAGCACCGCTTCGCGCATAGAGTTCCAGCCCAAAAATCGTTCTATCGCGGATATAACGTCGGCCGCCGCGTATCCTTTTTTTGGCTTCCCCATAACTCCGGTAAGGCTTAAATCTTTTCGAACCTGTATAGGCTCCACGCCGGCGGCCTCCGCTATTAAAGCGCCGGAAATAAAAACGCCTCCGTTTTCGTGTATTTGTTTAACTATGGACAAGTACGAAGGCAGCCGTTTAACGGACGGTTCCGCGTGTATTTTACGAACGGCTCGCATATCTCGCCATTTTTTACAAAGACGCGAATAAAGTCAAGGTTTACCCCGGCCTCTTGACTAAGTTGGCCGTATTTCAAGAGAAACCCGCAACGTAAAACGCGCTTTTTCGTATTTTACGCCGCGCAAAACCGCCTCGCGGGGGCCGGCTTCCGTTCCCCCGCCTCAAACCCCCGCATTCAAGGCTTTGCCGGCTGGCGGGCGGAAGGCGCGCGCTTCCCGGCGGGCCGGAATGTACGCAAAAACCGCGTTATATGTTTACAACTCCTTATAAAATAAAGGAATTTAACTTATCCGGGTTATTTTACATATTGTTTTATAATTTCTCGCCGCGCTGGGAGACGCGATTTATAACGCGAAGGCGCCGTGAAGGTATATGTACAAAGCGCGGGCTTTTTAAGGTATAATTAAAAAAATGACTGCGTTTTGTTTTTTATGGTTGCCGTTGTTTTATCTGTTTTGGCGGTCCGTCATTATAAAAAATATTCCCTGGTCGTTAAACTGCATCGTATGGCCGGTTGTCTCCGGTTTTCTTATTTTTTTCATAATATTTTTCGCCGCTCCTTTTATCCGCCAGGCGGAGGGTTTTGGAATCAAACGGTTTTTAAGCGCTTTTTTCGACTACGCGCCATTCCCTCCGCTTCTCGCTTTGTTATTTTACGCGGTTTTATCTTTCGTCCTAAACAAGAAGCCGGAAGGCGGATGCGGAAATTTTCTACTTCTGGCGTCTATTCCGGCGCAATTTTTATACGCGGTGGAATGGGCCGCAAAAAATCACCCGCTTTATCTTGTACTGCCGCCGTTTTTATGGACTTTATTTTGCCTTTCCGCCAATCTTTTTTCGTATATTTTTAAAAGCAAAAGCTTTAAAGCGATTGCCGGCCTGGTTTTTTGTTCAATCGTCATGCAGTTTTTATGCGCGGCGGCATGGTGGGCGTTTTTTTGCCAAAAGAATTTATACGCCTTAACCATAGTTTCAATAAATGCTATCGTAGGCTTATTGGGAGTGTTTGCGGGGGGGGGGGGGGTAGTTCCCGTTCCTTCATTTTTAGGGAAAGGCGCATGGTTTAAAAAAAGAGCTTGACTTAATTAAGAATTATTACTAATATTGTTTTATTGACAGCATACGCTGTTTTAATTTCAAATTTAGGAGAATATCATGAAAAAATGGGTTTGTTTGGTGTGCGGTTACGTACACACTGGGGATAGGGCGCCTGATTCTTGCCCAACTTGCAAGGCTCCAGCTTCAAAATTTAAAGAGCAAAGCGCAGACGGCGGTTTTGCGTGCGAACACGTTATAGGCGAAGGCAAAAACGTTTCGGAAGACATCAAAAAAGATTTAATAGCCAACTTTAACGCTGAGTGTACCGAAGTAGGAATGTATCTCGCGATGAGCCGTCAGGCTATACGTGAAGGCTACACCGAAGTCGGCGAATTTTATCACCGCGCCGCTTTGGAAGAAGCTGAACACGCCGCAAAATTCGCGGAGCTTTTGGGCGAAGTAGTCCACGCCGACACCAAGAAAAACCTTCAGTTGCGGGCCGAAGCCGAAACCGGCGCTTGCGCCGGCAAGTTAGACCTTGCCAAACGCGCTAAAGCCGCAAACCTCGACGCCATACACGATACTGTTCACGAGATGGCGAAAGACGAAGCGCGTCACGGCGCGGGTTTCAAAGGCCTTCTAAAAAGGTATTTTAGTTAATTAAAGCAAGCCGCGGCTGTTTCAAAACTTCAGTTTTGGAACAGCCTCAGTTATATTTAACTTGTTTTGCTTAACCTGCGTGTTTTTAATACATATTAGGAACACGTGCGCAAGGAACGTAAAGATTTATGTTCCACAATAGCGCAAAGCTTGCGAGCGGCTGTCTGGTGAACAACCAGCAAGCGCCTTGCAAGCTTCCCATTTGCGAAAGTGGTGAAATTGGCAGACACGTCAGACTTAGGATCTGGCGCCTTACGGCGTGGGGGTTCAATTCCCCCCTTTCGCACAAAGTTCCAGGCTTTTAAAGCGCGTTAAATTTCCTAAAAGTTTTGTAGTTGACGTCAGGAAAAATATTGTTGTTGTTTTCCCAAAATGTAAGAAGTTTGGTGCTTAAACGCTCGCCGCCTAAAGATTCGTAAAGCGTGGTGAAATTGCGCAAATGTTCCACAATCCTGTCCATATCACAGAGCGTTTTTTCTGATTTTGAGAGCTTTGCCGGACGCACAAAATCGGAGCTTTGGAACAAAAGCGTCTCTCTGGCCGCCTGTTTAAGAGCCCTGGCTTTAAGCCCGGAATCATCGTTAAACCTCTGCGCCAGCTCCGTCATGCGTCGCGTCGCGTGAAAAATATGCCGGTAAATCCAATCGTTGGTTTCGTTTAAAAAACTTTCGCCGTAACCGTTTTTACCAGCGGAAGAAAATTCCGGGGAAATCGTCTGAAAATCAACAAAATCCTGCCTGCATAAATATTCGGAAGGAGTCGCAAAAGTCGCGCTATGGGTTTCATGGGCGCTTCGTATAAACGATTCCAAAAATACGAAACCTTCCTGCCAAAAACGGCCCAAAGCGTCTGCGTCCCAAACGCACAACGAAAGGGAGCTTTTTCCCGTAATAGAACCGGCTTTGTCAAGGATTTCGGATTTTTTTTTCAAAAAATTCCGCCCGTGATCTTCCGCGAATTTTTTCGCGGCCTGTAAATTGTAAATAGCCCCGCCGCCGCCGTATGTTAAATAACGGTAGCCGGAAGGGCAACGAACGCCGTCTTTATCCAAAAAAGTTTTTACAGCTCCGGCGTCCAGTTTGTAGCATATATCTTCACCGCAATCGCAGTAAAAACCAGCCCCAAAACGTTCCGCTTCTTCCACTTCTTTGCGGGCCGGATAATCACGCACCAAAAACGTAAGGCCGCGAGGAGAACGTAAAGGCAGAAAGCTTCCGGTTGCGGACGGCGGATTTGCAAGCAACGCGGTATGGGGTTCAATTATAGTGTAGTTAAAATTATATTTTTGTAAGTATTTATCTATATTTTTTACATAGCCGCATTCAGGCAGCCAAAAACCAGAAGGGCTAAGGTTGAAAATTCTTTTATATTCAATAAGCGCGTTTTCTATTTGAGCGCGGATAATTTCTGGATGTTTATCGTAAAATGGAAGAAAATTATATGTAGCCGTTGTGCCAAGTATTTCCAGACGGCCTTTTTTACGGTAATAATCAAAAGTTCCTATAATATCTTTCCCGTAAGAATCTACAAATAACGCCCGTTTTTCAACAATTGAATTATAATAATGCATGGCGAGCGAATAAAGCGCGGTATTGCACTTGTTTTCCGTACGTTCCAATTCCGACTTTCCAAATTCAATCTGCTTGTCCGTATAATTCAGATATTTGCTTATAAGCGTCTCATCCCGCAACATAGCGCATAACGTAGGCGAAAGAACGCAACCTATGCGAAAAGGCGTACATTGCGCGTCCAGCGATTTAAGCATTTGTAAAAAAGGTATGTATGTGTTGGACACCGCCTGAAAAAACGGGATTTCATCCCTGTAAAACAAGCCGTCCGCATGGCGTATAAAAGGAAGATGGCAATTTAACACTACAGAAATAATATTATTAGAATCCATTTTTTATTTTTTTGTTAAAATCGTCCGGAAATCACGGTTCCAAACAAATTCACTTTTTAACGCGGGGAAAAAACGGGAATTTTTTGTGAAACTTCAGCGTTTTTTAATACTTCGAATTCATTTATGCCGGAAAGCCGCCACAATTCTTCACTTCGTGCGTTTTTATCCGCGCCGTCCATAATTTTAGGTATATTGAAATCTTCGCTTACGGCCAAAACCAGCGTTTGATTATTCAAAGAAACACATAATTCCACCCTGAATACACCTCCAGATGTTCCAAAATGGATATATCTCGCGCCGCCTGTTTTCCCCACCGCAACCGAATAACAATCGCCGTATATCTTTTTTTTCGCTTCCACGCCTTTTAATTGCGTTACTTTAAGAAAATAACCGCCAAAATTCGGACGGCTTTCCAATTTCTTTTTTTCTCCCAACAAAAGTTCCCACGAAACAAAAACCCAAAGCGGATCCCGCACAATAGCATAAATAACAGTAACATTGTAATAATACGGCAGTTTGGAGGGGGCGTCATTTTCAATGACGCGTCTTTTTTCAAACCTTACATCTTCCTGCTTTACGTCTTCCACGACGTCGGTCTGAAAATAATGGGCTGGAACCTTGGGAGAACTTCTTTCTCCTTCGCTGGCTATGTAGAGCAATTCTTCAATCAATCTAAATCTATCCAAAGGAGCTACAAGTTCAATGTCGCATGTACATGCAATAGCCGCCAATTCACTTGTAGAAAGCCTTTCGAGTTTAGAACGGAAAGAATCCATAACGCTTGTTAAACCCTGTTAATTCTGTTTTTAAATAAAACCAGGTAATCCGCAAACGATACATAAGCAAAAACAACGCAAACCCAAAACAAGACGCGCAAAAGAATTGCAAAAAAACCTCCGCCGTATGGAATAAATTCCATTTTAACCGCGATTTCCATAACAAGCGCGTAAAACCCGGAGACTATATAAATCACCGTTTTTAATTTGCCGGGAAAGCGCGCCGCCACCGCCACGCCGTCTTTTATTGACATCATCCTTAAAAACATCTGGGAGAATTCACGCCAAAATATCAAAATAAAAGCGGCGGGCGGCATAAGGTTTGACGAAACAAAACAAAAAAAAGTAGTTATATGCAACAAAGCATCGGCGAAAGGATCGAAAAGCTTGCCGGCGTCGCTGACTTCCCCGCGCTTGCGGGCAAAAAAACCATCAAAAAAGTCCGTTAATTCGGCCAAAATAAGCGCAAAAACAAGAAAAACAAGAATATACAATGACACGGAAGGATTTTTTTCGCTAAAATAATCCGAAATCTGGTAAATCACAAAAAAAATAGGCGCAAAAATCATACGCGCTAGAGTAAATTTGTCCGCAATTCTCATGAATAAATAGCCTAGTACATTTTCCACATCAAGTCAATTCCCTGGCCGGATTCAAGTTTATAGCGCGCCTAAAACCTTTTTACAACAAATAGGGCCGGTTCAGCAAACCGCCAGGGGAGAAAAGCCGCGTTATACTATGATTAATAAATTATAAATTATTATTATTATTAAGACAGGTAAATGAATTATCCGCAAATAAAAACTTAAAATTTGCAATTAGTGATTTAATTGAATCCCGCTACAACCGAAAGCGGATGCATTCCGCTCTTGACTGTTCCACGCCTGCTGAAGCGCCGTCTAAAAAAAGCGGCTTAACCCGCCCTCCGCCCAACCTGGGCAAGCCTGGCGGCGCTTGCCGCGCATTTTTAAACACGCCCTAATTTAAGCGCTACAGGCCGGCGTTTAGCACGCCTGGTTTTCGCGCTGGCGGGCGCGGTGAAAGTTATTTAAAGCGCCCCTACGCCCGCGGCGTTTTCGTTTTAACAACATTACAACAAAAGCTGAAATTAAGAAAAAAGTTGGGGCGCAAAAAAGGATTATTTTTATTAAATTTGTATTTCCAATTTTAACGGCGAAAACTTCGGTTACGCCGAACAATTCCAAAGTGTAATAAACCGAATCTATGTATGAAAAAATAACGGCAAGAACAACCAGCATCCACGCCCCGTCCCTGGTGCGCGACCATAGCATTATTGCTAAAACAGCCGCAACAGCGCCAAGAACCAGGCGTGACGCTACAAAAACCAACTCTCCGGAATCCATCAGCCGCCGTAGCAGGCGATCATAACTCCGGCGGCGATAGCCGTACCTATAACTCCGGACACATTCGGCCCCATAGCGTGCATAAGCAGGAAGTTGCCTGGGTCATACTCCATACCCACCTTGTTAGAAACTCTGGCGGCCATAGGCACGGCGCTTACTCCAGCGCTGCCTATAAGCGGGTTTATTTTTTCTTTAAGGAATAGGTTCATAAATTTGGCCACAAAAACGCCGGTTGCGGTCGCTATGCAGAACGCGATAAGGCCAAGCAAAACTATGGAAAGAGACGCCGGATTCAAGAATTTTTCAGGCGTCATTTGGCTGCCCACCCCCAAAGAAAGCAGTATGGAAACTATATTCATAAGCTCATTTTGCAGGGTTTTAGAAAGCCTCTCCACAACGCCGCATTCCCTTATAAAATTGCCGAACATAAGGCACCCGATAAGCGGCGCGGCGGACGGCAGCAACAAGATTGCAAGAGAAAAAACGACCATGGGAAAAATGACTTTTTCCGCTTTGGAAACATAGCGCAACTGTTTCATGCGGATTAGGCGTTCTTCTTTTGTGGTAAGCAGTTTCATTATGGGCGGCTGAATTAAAGGCACCAGGGCCATGTAAGAATAAGCCGCCACGGCGACCGTAGCCAAAAGATGCGGCGCCAGTTTAGCCGCTATGTAAATGGTTGTAGGGCCGTCCGCGCCGCCTATAATCGCCACCGCGCAGGCTTCTTTTATGTTAAAGTTTACTCCGGGTATAAGATTCATGGCGGTTACGCCGAACAAGGTTCCAAACACGCCGAACTGCGCCGCCGCTCCCAGTAAAGCCGTTTTTGGGTTGGCGATAAGCGGGCCGAAGTCCGTCATGGCGCCTATACCCATAAATATAAACAGCGGAA
Source organism: Spirochaetaceae bacterium (assembly GCA_031281945.1). Classification (GTDB taxonomy): domain Bacteria; phylum Spirochaetota; class Spirochaetia; order Treponematales; family Breznakiellaceae; genus JAIROZ01. The sequence goes on from JAITER010000048.1 coordinate 18,869, forward strand.
AGAATTCGTTGCCTACTCCGGCTTTGTAAATGATGTCTAAAAATCCCTGGTGTTCAAAAATTTTAAGCGTATCGTTCCAGACGCCGGGGCTGCCTATTCCGGCGAAAGGGATGTTCACAAAAATCGTGCCAAACCCTATCGGAATAAGTAAAAGCGGCTCAAACCCTTTGCCCGCGCCCAGCCAAACAATTATAAAGCCCACCAAAACCATCAAGAATTCCTGCCAGCCGAAAACGGTCTGCGTCTTGTTGCGGCCGGTGGTTACATCAAGCTCCGTCGTTTCTTTTTCTATTTTGTCGTTAATAAAAGCGGAAAGGCCCGTTGTATCCACTATGTTTTTAGCGAATTCACCAATCGAAATCTTTTTTATTTGGCCGTTCTCCGTACCGGGAATTAACGCTTCTTTGTTTTTGTAAGAGGGCTGATCCGAAATTGAAATTTGAGCCCCCGCTCTTGGAGTAAAAGACGCAAGGGCGAAATTCATCGCAAACGCCCCTACAAGCAAAATAAAACAGATTTTTGTAACCCATACAGGGTCTTTCTTAAAAGAAAACATCACTCGCCCCTTTAGTTTATTTCCGCTACGGGCTGTTGCGCCTGTATCGCCGTCCCCGCGGGAAGCAAAAAGTGAATTTTTCCCGCAGCGGTGGATTTGATTTCAAGTTCCATCTTCATCGATTCTATTATGATGACAGTGTCGCCGCTTTTTACCTGCGAACCCTCCGCAACCGCGTGTTTTAACAGCGTACCCGCCACCGGAGCCGGAATAACCGCGCCGCCGCCAGAAGGCGCCTGCGCCGCGGGGGCTTCCGCCGGCGAGGGCGCGGGGGCGGAAGCCGGAGCCGCCGCCTGTTTTAACACAACGCCGCCCAAAGAGGCTACAGCCTGCTGGGCCTGAACCGCCGTACCAACAGGAACAAGGAAGTGAATTTTTCCCGCATCCGTCGCTTTGATTTCAAGCTCCATCTTCATTGATTCTATTATGATGACAGTGTCGCCTGATTTTACATCCGAGCCTTCTGGTACGGAATGTTTTAACACGGTTCCAGCCACAGGAGCGTTAACGTCCACCCCGCCAGTTACAACCGCCGCCTGAACAGGCGCGGCGCCGCCGGCCTGGGCTATCGCTATAGTCCCGGAAGGCCTAACCGATACGTTGTAATCGGCCCCGTTCACGTTCACCACATAAGATTCCGCCGCCCCGCCGCTTTTCACGCCGCTCGCCTGCGGTTTTACCGCGAAAGAAGCCGCGTCTACAGGCCCTTTCGCCCTGTTCTTAAAGAAGTCCGGCGCTACTTTCGGGAACATCGCGTAGGTAAGAACGTCTTCCACAGTATTCGCTCCGGCGCCTTTGGCTTCCGCCTCAATTTTTTCGAACTCGTTTGGAATTGAATCCGCCGGACGAGCCGTTAAAACCGATTCATAATTATTTTTTTGCAACGCCAGTTTTACCAATTCCGGATTCGCGGACGCCGCTAAAGCCCCATAGCGTCCGGTTACAAGGTCTGCTGTTTCCGCCGTAAGGTTCTTGTATCTGCCGAACAACACGTTAAACACGGCCTGGGTTCCCACAATCTGGCTTGTCGGCGTTACAAGCGGGATATACCCGCAATCTTTTTGAACAACCTGTATTTCTTTTAACACTTCGTCAATCTTGTTCTGGGCGCCCTGCTCTTTAAGCTGGTTTTCCAGGTTGGAAAGCATACCGCCAGGCACCTGGGACGCTAAAATCCGCGTGTCCGCGCCCAAAAAGCTCGATTCAAATTTTGCGTACTTTTTCCGTACTTCGCGGAAATAAGCCGCTATTTCCAGCAACGGAATGATGTCGAAACCGGTGTCGAATTTCGTGCCTTTAAACGCTTCCACTATGGTTTCCGTCGGGCTATGGCTAGTTCCCATAGACATGGACGAAATCGTAGTATCCAGGATTTCGGCTCCCGCTTCCGCCGCTTTTACGAGCGTGGCTACGGAAAGGCCGGTCGTTGCGTGCGTGTGAATTTCGATGGGTATGTCAGTTTTCGCTTTAATAGCTTTTACCAGGCTTTCCGCCTCGTAAGGCTTTAAAAGGCCGGACATATCTTTTATACAGATAGAATCCGCGCCGAAATCGGCGTAACTTTTGGCTAAACCGGCGTAAATCTCGTTTGTATGGTACGGTGTAGTAGCGTAAGAAATGGCCATTTGAACATGCTTGCCGGTTTTCTTCGCGGCGTCCGCCGCCCTCTTTAGGTTGCGCGGATCGTTGCAGGCGTCAAAAATACGAAAAACGCCGACTCCGTTCTCAGCGGCCTTTTCCACAAACTTATCAACAACGTCATCCGCATAGTGCCTGTATCCCAGCAGATTCTGCCCGCGCAACAGCATCATAATAGGCGTGGCGGGCAGGGCTTTTTTAAGACTGCGCAAGCGCTCCCACGGATCTTCGTTTAAAAACCGTATGCACGAATCGAATGTGGCCCCGCCCCACGCCTCCAAAGCCCAGTAGCCTATTTTGTCGAGCTTTTCGCAGGCCGGCAACATATCCGCGCAAGTCATGCGAGTGGCGAACAGCGACTGGTGCGCATCGCGCAAAACAAGATCCGTTAGTTTTATTTTAGACATGATATCTCCTTAATTTTAATTCGTTTATTCTTTACGGTATGCTTTAACCGCCGCGCTTATCGCTGATACAACGCTTCCGTCCAAAACTCCCGCCGCCGAAGAAACCGCGGCTTTTGCGGAAGGCCCCTGATTCGCGTCTTTATCCGTTCCAAACGCATGAATAATTCTTCCAACACTTGTTATGCATAAAATCAGCAAAACCAAAAAACCAAACACTACGCCCATTCCCAAAAGCATAACTACAACGCTTTGAGCGAACATTTCTGATATATTCATAAAACCTCCAAAAAATTAGGATTATCTCCCTAAAAATGCGGAATCGCCCGCGTTAGAACCTGAAACCCGCATTCTTACAACCAACCGGACGCGCCTGTAAACACGCGGTAAAACGTAAAAGGCCAAAAATGTCCGGATTTAAAAGCTTGTCATAAAAAAACGGCTGTAAGTCCTTAAGCCAGGCAAAAACGGATAATTCGCGCCGCATAAATCCGTTAAATTAAACCCCGAAACAATCGAAAAATCAAGCGGTCTTTTATACAAGCGAATTTAAAATTAACCGTGTTTAAAAAGCGGGCGAAAAATTGGAATACGATTTCTTTCGCAAGCCGCCAACAAAACGCGCCGCGTTTACCGCCGTCATTTTGCGTCTTAACAAACGCTTAATTCCCGGCGCGGTATAAAACGGGCTTGTTTCAACAATCCGGCTGGTTGACCGCCAATCTGCTGTTAAATTGCTTTAGTCTTGCAAAATGTTCCGTATTTCGCTGTTTTTTAGCGGCCGCCGGCCTTGAACCAAGCGCCGCCGCCAAACTTAAGGCTTGCGGGAACTGAAGTTTCTGAACAACTCTGATTTTTGCCGCCGCAAAACGCGAGCCGTTCTTTTTAAGAAGGCGGTTTTGTTTGAGGAGGTTGCGAAATTCTTTAACGTCTGGGTTTTGGTTTTAAACGGTTGTTGGAGAGGCGCCGCAGTTAAACGGTTGCAAAAAAAAACGCCTCCAGAAGGCGTTTTTTTTTGCAGGGCCAGGACTCGAACCTGGGACCTCCGGGTTATGAGCCCGACGAGCTGCCAACTGCTCTACCCTGCGATGATGTTGTAAGTATACGCGCACCGCCGTTTCTTTGTCTAGGCGCCGCGCGGCCAATTTTTGCGGCGGCAAAATACGCTAAAAACCGCGGCGGATTGGAGTTGTTCGCCAACCCGGTTGGTTGTCGACCAAGTCTTGCAAAACGCCTGGCGTTTTGCGGTTGTTTAGCGGTTGTTGTCCGGAAACTGAAGTTTCCGGACAACTCTATTGTTTTTTTTAATTCAGTTTAGAGCTTTTCGATGATTTTTTGTTATATTGCTTTTATGAAAAAGCCTTTTTTATATTGGATTTTCGCTTTTTTTTTCTTAGGCGCCGCAACGCTTTTTTCACTTGACTCGGATTTTGACGCGGACGGTTACGCTGATTTTAGCGATTATATAAACGGGCTTTATGGAATAGACCCAAACGCGGGAGGAAGCGCGTTTCCGGTTCTCAACGCGCCTATGGGCGGGCGGGCGGAAGGAATGGCCGGAGCGTTTGCCGCTGTAGCCGACGACGTTTCATTTATCGAATGGAATCCAGCGGGATCCGCAAGCTTAAAGCTAACGCAACTTGCTTTTTTTCACAACAACTGGATAGCGGACGCAAAAATAGAGGGCGCCGTTTTTTCCAGCCGGCTAGGAAACCTCGGCTACGGGATAGCCGGTAAATGGCTGTGGACGCCGTTCACCGAATACGGCGATTTTGGCGAACGCCTTTCCAAAGGGTATTACTCGGAGGCGGCGGCGTTTATAAATGTTTCTTATAATTTCTTTCATGGATATTATTTTGACGGGGTGTCTTTCGGAGTAAACATAAAAGCGGCGTTGCGCTCGGCGCCCGATTATACGGAAGACGGCGCGCTTGCGTCCGGTTCCGGCAAAAGTCAAAGCGCGACTGCGTTTTTAGCGGATGCCGGATTGCTTACCCGCATAAATCTTTTAAAATTTTATTCGTCCGCTGAAAAAAACGCTTCTTTTGCGCTTGTTATACGCAATTACGGCGAGGATGTTATGGGAGATCCGCTTCCAACGGCCCTTTCCGCGGGCGTTTCCTACAAACCCTTCCGCCCGTTTACTTTTTCAGCGGATGTAACGTTTCCGTTATACATAACTAATTTAACCGGGTTGGACGCAAGCCTTTCCGAAAAACCTTACGTTTCGTTTGGATTTTCTTCACGCATAACATCGTTTCTTTCCGCGCATTTAGGCGTTATGGTTAAAGCCGGCGGCGGGCGTTTTACGGCGGGGAGTGAAATTCTGGCCGGAAACATTGTTTTTTGCGTCAACTATACATTGGACTTGCTTACTCAAGCGCAACCGCTAAACCGCGTTACGGCTGGGGTGCGTTTTGATTTAGGAGACGGCGGCAGGCAAGCGAAACGTGAAACAATTGAAAAAATGTACATGGAAGGGATGCTCGCATACTCAGAAGGCCGTAATGAAGAAGCCCGCGATATATGGGAAGAAGCTTTAACCATAGATAAAACATTTGAACCTATAACCGAAGCCCTTAACGTGCTTAAAAATTTTGAAAACCTGGAAAAACGAATCGTGGACGTGGAAGAAGCGTCAAAAGAATAAAGGGCGTCAACACTGCGGGGCGAGCCCCGCAACCGCCGGGAAACAGCCGTCTTAGGCGTTTGAATCAATATTTTGTTGAAGGATGTTTGAAGGAACGTCGGGCAGGCCGGAATCGAACCGGCGACCTCATGGTCCCGAACCATGCGCGCTACCAACTGCGCTACTGCCCGGAGATAAAAAGAGTCGCCCGGCGGCCATTTTAAATCCCGCGCCGTTGGAAACTTAGACGCGGTATAATAAAACAAAACCGCAGACAAAACCTTGCGGTACGGGAGCGACGGGACTCGAACCCGCGATCTCCGGCGTGACAGGCCAGCGCGATAAACCAGCTTCGCTACGCCCCCTAATGTTATAAGCCTAGCGGGGCCTCAAAAAAATGTCAATAGGTAATTCAGATCGAATCCGGAAACCCCGCGGAGGCGGACGGAAGGCTCTAACCGCCCGTCGCCCGTAACCCGCGGCGGGGAGGTTCATTGACATCACTAAAACAGCGTGGTATAAAAATCCCAAGGAGACAACAGTGCTTGACTGGATTCTGAGGTTACTTAAAGGCGCTCTGATAGGAACAGGATTTATTCTTCCCGGAGTTTCGGGAGGGGCGCTCGCGGCTGTTTTTGGACTGTATGAAAGGATAATTTCTTTTATAGCGCATATTACAAAAGATTTTATAAAAAATGTGCTGTTTTTTATCCCCGTAGGGATAGGCGCGCTTTTGGGAATGTTTTTGCTTGCCCGCCCTTTGTCGTTTTTTCTGGAAAATTATGAGGTACAGGTTATTTGGGGCTTTATCGGCTGCATTGCCGGAACATTGCCTTCGATGTGGAGAGAAGCCGGAAAAAAGGGACGTGAAAAAAAACATTATATAATCCTTGCGTTTACAGCCGTTTTGGGCTACTGCCTGCTTTATGCCGCTGAAAATTTCTGGCATTCACGGCTCCCTCTCAATTTTATAACATGGATTTTCGCGGGCGCGTTGATAGCGCTTGGCGTTTTGGTTCCCGGTTTGAGTTCTTCCAATTTTCTGGTTTATTTTGATATGTACAAACCGATGGTGGATGCCTTCAAAACGGCGGACATATCCGTACTGCTGCCGGTGTTTTTAGGCGGCGCGGCCTGCCTTTTTTCACTTTCCGCGTTTATAGACATGCTGTTCAAAAAGGCTTACGCCGGACTGTTTCACTTTGTGGTGGGAATCGTGCTCGCTTCAACGGTCATGATCATCCCTTTAAATTACAATTATTTAAGCGCGGGGACTCTTGTATGCGCCGCCGCCTTGCTCGCCGGCGCTCTGCTCGGCTTTTGGATGAGCCACCTGGAAGAAAAATATAAAACATAGGTTTGCCGTGGGAGGTTTTAAGCGCGTCTTACATGTTTTCCGCATACATGGTAGTATTGTTGCCAAGACTTTTGATGTCTTGCATCCTACTTTATTTCATACTGAGGTTACTATGACGCTGGTAAATTTTGTGTCGCAGCATCTAAAAAAATTTGTTTCGCCGTCTGGAATGATTTACAAACAGCTTCGGCGAAT
>JAITER010000027.1 GCA_031281945.1 Spirochaetaceae bacterium
TCTCCCAGTAGTTGTAAAAACCTAAACGCAACCGAGATGTAAACGCATCCTATTAGGTTTATATTTGTATTTATTTGAGTTTGCAGAAAAGGATGTATTTTAAAAAGTTCGTAAAAAAGGATAGAAAATTCTTTTTCTACGGTACTCATATTTGTATAAATATGAATTTGTTTGTAATTTCCCGCAAAAAACCGCCTGGCAAAAAATCCGTATCTGTAAGGTATGAAACATGGTTTTGAATATTTTTTGTTGTAGTATATTTCGTTGCGCGAAATTTTCCAGTCGTAAACATTAGGAATTAAATATTCATGTAATTCAAAAGGATATGTAAAATTAATTTTAAAGTTTAGGTTTAATTCTTTACAGATTTTATACACGGAGACTATACCTTTCAGCCTGTCGGCCAGTCCGCCATAAGTTAATTTTTCATCCGCCATAAATATAACGGTTTTTGAATGTGTAGACTGCGGGGGGGGGGGGGGGGTTTATAGTGTTTTAAAAGGTCCTGACATTTTGAAATATTCTCAAAATATACGCCTATAAACGGAAAAATTAAATTTCTTTTTCGGGCTAACACAATCCTTGTTTCGATAGGGATTAAAGAATGGTAAATTTTTCGCAAAAAATCATAACAGTTTCTTAACATATAATAGTCTATACATACATTGTAAATAATGTAACAAATAAAATCAATTGCGTTTTAATGCTTAATTTATTCAAATTATCAGACGGGGCGTTTGGGCGTAGCGTGAAATTGGGCTCGTATTGGCGTAAAACCGGCGGCGAAAAATAAAAACCGCGCAAGAACTCCCCGCGCGGTTTTAAACTTTTGTTTGCCGCTATTTGTTTATGTAGCGGGCCATTTCCAGCACTTTGTTGGAATAACCCCATTCGTTGTCGTACCATGAAATTAACTTTACAAAAGTGTCGTCTAACTGGATGCCTGCTTTTTTGTCAAAAATTGAGGTGAGCGGGCAATGGCGAAAATCTGTAGAGACGACCTCATCTTCGGTGTAACCAAGTATGCCTTTAAGGTCGCCTTCACTGGCTTTTTTGAGCGAGGCGGCTATATCCTCGTATTTAGCCGGTTTAAGAAGTTCGACGGTAAGGTCTACAACGGACACATCCGAAGATGTTACGCGCATGGACATACCGGTAAGTTTACCGTTTAGTTCTGGTATAACTTTGCCTACAGCTTTGGCGGCGCCTGTGGAAGACGGGATTATATTCTCCAGGATGCCGCGCCCGCCGCGCCAGTCTTTAAGAGAAGGGCCGTCTACGGTCTTTTGTGTGTTGGTCGCCGCATGAATGGTCGTCATAAGGCCGCGTTTTACGCCAAAAGCGTCATGGACTACTTTTACCAGCGGAGCAAGGCAGTTCGTTGTACAAGAAGCGTTGGAAATAATTGTTTGGCCGGTATAGCTCTTGTTGTTTACGCCGTATACAAACATCGGGGTGTCGTCTTTGGAAGGCGCGGACATAATAACTTTTTTTGCGCCCGCTTTAAGATGTTTTTCCGCTGTTTCTTTTGTAAGCCAAAGGCCGGTTGATTCAATTACAACTTCCGCGCCCACTTTATCCCAAGCGAGGTTGGCTACTTCGCGTTCCGCGGTGACTCTCACTTTCCAGTCTTTTTTACCGTCTTTAGATTTAACCACAAGGGTGGAGCCGTCTACGGATATACTGCCTTTGAACCGTCCGTGAACAGAATCGTATTTAAGCGTATACGCCAAATACGCTGGATCAAGCAGGTCGTTAACCCCCACGATCTCTATATCGTCAAAGTTTTCAATTGCCGCACGGAAAACCATGCGCCCAATGCGGCCAAAGCCATTAATGCCTATTTTCATAAAAAAACCTCCATACTGTTCTATCTGCGCCAGGTTCAAGCGGCGCACTTATCCTATTGATAAAAAAATATCTTAAAATTAGACTTTATGCAAGAGCGCAATATTTGAAATATCAACAATTTAACATTAAAAAGATTATTGGCCGTATTTTAATTAAATGAACTAAAACTTAAACTTCAGTGTTTTGAAGCTTCCGTAAAACACAATATTTTTACGCTTTGATTTTAGCCCTAATTAAAAACGGGCTTTAATCGTCTGTGTTTTCGTTGCATAAAAGGCACATTTCGGCGGCCAGGTCATTAAGGCCGGTTCTTGAATATACTGAGACCCCAAGCACGCGCTCGTTAGGGTGGCGCCGGGTCAAGGCTTCAAGGTTTTCCCTGGCGCCCTCTTCGTCCAATTTGGTGCCGACGATAAGGCGTTTCTTTTTAAGAAGCGCGGAGTCGTAGGCGCCAAGTTCCGCGCAAAGCGCCTCGTAGGCTTCCAGATAGCCGTCTGCGCTTAAATCAATAAGAAAAGCGAGAGCCGCCGCCCTGGAAATATGCTTTAAAAATTGAAAACCCAGCCCCGCCCCTTCGGAAGCGCCTTCTATAAGACCTGGAATGTCGGCGAGTATTATGTCCCTGCCGCCGCCTTCCGCGCCGCCCCCCGCTCTAAATACGCCTAAATTTGGTATTTTTGTAGTAAATGGATACGGCGCGATTTTTGGTCTGGCGTTTGTAAAAGCGTCCAATAAACTGGATTTTCCGGCGTTTGGAAAGCCTACAAAACCTATATCCGCCATAATTTGCAGTTCAACGCGCAATAAACGAGTTTCTCCGTCCTTGCCGCTGTAGGCTATTTGAGGAGCCTGGTTTGTGGAGGATTTAAAATGAATGTTGCCCCAGCCGCCGTTCCCGCCGCGTAAAAAAACAAAATCCGCCGAATCTTTTGAAAAATCGTGTATGCGCTCTCGAGTTTCTTCGTCAAATATGACCGCGCCTGGCGGCACTGGGATGACCACATTCTCGCCATTTTTTCCGTAACGGGAGCGGCCTTCGCCGTCATGCCCGTTTTCGGCTTTGAAAGTATGCTTGTAACGAAGATGATAAAGGGTTCTAAGGTTTTGCCGGACTGTAAATACAACATCGCCCCCGCGGCCTCCGTCCCCTCCGGCGGGTCCGCCTTTGGGAACGAATTTTTCGCGCCGAAAAGCGGCGCATCCATTGCCGCCTTTGCCGGAGCTTACTTCAATTACAGCCTCATCCGCAAACCGGTTCATGTTTTATGAAAAACAAACGCGCCTGGCTCCCGCCTTACAAAAAAAGGGCGCAAACACATAGCTAGACCGCTACGGGCTCTTGCTGGATTATGGAGGCTAATTTGCGGCCCCGCCTTTGCGAAAAGGCGACTTTGCCGTCTTTTAAGGCGAAAAGCGTGTAATCCCCGCCCACCCCTACATTGTCGCCGGCGTGTATTTTTGTGCCGCGCTGTCTTACTATGATGGTTCCCGCACTAACTTGCGTCCCGCCAAAAGCTTTAATTCCTAAATATTGCGGGTTCGAATCCCGCCCGTTCTTCGCGCCGCTTCCGCCTCTTTTACGCGCCATAAACTTTCCTCCGAACAGTAATTTTGCAGTATTCTGGATACTCCAGTGACACTGACTGCAAGCCTTCTATTAAAAAACTGCCTGCCGCAAATAAAAAAACGCGGCCTTTTTCTGTATAGTCCGCATTAAAAGCTATAAATCCTTTTTGAGTATCCGCCCTAACGATTACGCCGTCCCTAAACTCGGTTATACGCAAAAAAGTACGCAATAAAACCGAGACCGCCGCGCATACTATGTCTTTTCCAGGACGATCGGCAAGCGCGTGCCCTTGTGAACGGCAAGCTCTTATTATTCCCTCTTGATCCATCGTTATGTCTATGGTAATCACAACGCCCGCCGGAATATATCACAAAAATAGCAACATCGCCGCGTTAAATGCGCAAGGTACATATTTTTTAAACGGAGATATCCTCTACCTTCAGTACGGAATACGGTTGTCTATGCCCTCGTTTGCGCCGGTAATCCTTTTTTGGTTTGTATTTAAAAACAATAACCTTTTTGTCCTTTTCGTGCGATTGCACCGAAAAAGACGCTTTTGCTCCGGCTACATAAGGAGCGCCTACTTTTAGAACATCGCCGGAAACTAAAAGCACGGAGTCCACATCCAGTTTAGATCCGGGTTCCTGGGGCACAAGTTCTGTTTTAAGTACGGTTCCTTTTTCGATCCTGTACTGTTTGCCCTTGAATTCAATTAAAGCGTACATCATAAACCTCTCAATCGGTAAATTTACACGACAGACGGCTTTGCGTCTAGTAACCGCCTTTTAAATGTTGGCGGTTTTTCGTTGAAAAATACCGGAATTCGTTTTAACAACTGTTTGTAGGGGTGAAATTGACTGCGCGGCGTTGTTTTTGCGGAAATGAGCGCATTTCCGCCGCTCTGCTTACAGATTGTTTTAAAATACAAAAAATTAAAAAAATATTTTCAATTTTTAACAGGATGCGGACTTTCACTTTTAATAAAAGAGTTTTAATATTATTTTATGAAATACGGCGATTTTGTCGCGTTGGACTTTGAAACAGCGGATTATCGTCCGGACAGCGCTTGTTCCATAGGTTTGGTAAAATATATAAACGGCGCGGAATGCGCTTCGTATTATTCGCTTATACGGCCTCCGCAACTGTATATACGGCCTGATTTTACGGAAATACACGGCTTAACCGTGGATGACGTCAAAGAAGCGCCCTTTTTTTCGCAAATATGGGATTGTTCTTTGGCCCCGTTTATAGGCGGCCTGCCCGTGGTTTGCCACAACGCCGCCTTTGATATAAACGTGCTAAGGGCGGTTACATCCCGCTACGCCCTTAAACAGCACAAAATAAACTATTTTTGTTCATTAAAAATAGCCCGCAAAATATGGCCTCATTTTCCATCGCGCGCGCTAACGGCTTTAGCCGGGCGCTTTAACATAGTCTACAACGCCCACAACGCGCTGGACGACGCCCGCGTGTGCGGCAAAGTGGTGACGCTGGCCGCGCAAGAGCTGGCCGCGCAAAATGTGGAAAGCCTTCTGGCAAAAACAGGCCTGTATATGCAAATCTTTCCGTAATTTAGCGCTGTTAAAAAGCGCGGGGCGTAAAACCGGTTTTTAATCTTGCGTCCCTGCCTAAAGTGAAGTTCAGTTTAACTTCACTTTCCGCAACTTCTAATTTGTTCTAGAATAATCGTACGGGTGAAAATAATACGGTCAATGGCCGCGTTTTTGCCGGATGGTTGTCAAGAATAAAAAAATATGCGCTTAAACCCTGTTTATTTTTGTGCGGATGTAGGAACTACTTCCATGAAGGCCGCGCTTATTGAATGGCCTCTGGAACCGGGGCTTAAACCTAAAGCGCTAAACTTTGTTCGCGAGGAGTATCCAAAAGGAACGCAGGCGGATGTTTTAGAAACGGTTTTTTACAAAGCGTGCAACTGTTTGTTAGATAAAAACGCGCCGGCCCCGCAAGCGGTCTGCATTTCCTCCGCCGGGCCTAATATAATACCAGTAACGGAAAAAGGCCGCCCGTTAAGCGGTTTGTGGTGGTTTTCTCCCGCTTGCCGCGAAGAAAGATTAAAATCTTTCTTTTTGCCTTATATTTTACATCAAAAAAAACATAAAGAACAGGATTTCATTAAAACAGCCTTCTATTTTTCATGTCAGGAGTATCTTTGCTGGAAACTGGGTTCGCAAGCTGTTACAACGCTTCCTTCGCCGGAATACGAGCCGTTTTATTGGGAAAAGGCTGAACTAAAGAAAATAGGTGTTGAAGCCTCTAAATTCCCGCCATTTGCGGCTTTGGGTTCCGTTTCTGGACGGGTTTCGGCTGAGGCTGCGGCTAAAAGCGGCTTGCCGGAAGGAACGGCTATTGTTCCAGGCGGGACGGACTTTATCATGGCGCTAATAGGTTGCGGCGTTGTTTTTCCGGGCCTTGTATGCGACAGGGCCGGCAGTTCCGAAGGTATAAATGTTTGCGTGGAAGATGCGGATGTTTCACGTTTGGCGGCTTCTGGAATAAGAGTTTTACCTCACGTCTTAAAGGGGCGCTGGAATATAAGCGTGGTAATACCGGAATCCGGCGCGCTTTTTGAAGACTACCGCCGCCGGTGCGGTCTTTGCGGTTTGGACTACGCGCCTTTGCTAACCGCGTTGTTGCCGGATTATGGCGGGCCGGATGATATGGAAGAAGCTCCCAAACTGCCGGACGGCGTCATTAAAAAAGGCGAAGCCGTTCTTAACACTATAGCGGGTAAAGTGTGCGACGCGCTGGATTTACTGCAAAAAAGCGGCTTTAACGTAACAGAAATGACGGTTTCCGGCGGCCAGGCGAAAAACGCCCGCTGGAATCGCTATAAAGCGGAAAAAACCGGCTGTAGACTGTATACGCCGCCGGTTGCGGACGCCGAACTTGCGGGGGACGCGGTATGCGCGGCGATTGCCGCAGGCGCCGGCGGCGGCATAGAAGAAGTATGCCGCGCCATTTTAGCGCCCAACCGCGCGCCCGCTTTTAGCGTTAAAAAATAAAACTATGCGTTAAACGGCGTTTGCGAATTGTGGATTAGGGGGTTGGTTCTAATGTTATTTCCGCGATAAGAGTCATGGAAAGGCCGTTTTTGTCTGGAACAAAAACGGTTGCTTTTACAGTAATTGTTTGTGGTGCGGTTAAATTTGACGATCTAAAAATAGAAAGCGAACCGTCAGGATTTTCCATGCTGGTGAAAGCGTCTTCGGTTCCTTCGATTTCCCACTCAACCAGCCGGTTTGACGCAGTTTCAGGATAAAACACAGGAAGAAGATTAATAGTAGTAGAACCGACATTACCCCCTATGGTCGCCGTATATACACCGGATTCGCCAGCTTTTGCTTTTAAGTTTTGTTTGTTCTGGTCTAATATATAAGGGTAAGGGCCGGGCTCGGGGAGAGTTTCGGTGGGGGGGGTGTAGGATGGAGCTGTAAGCACAGCTAATGTAACCTTGATGCCGCTAGGGTCGTTTGGGTCTGACAAAGGAGGCATATAAAGCGGTAATTGATTGGGATAGTTGGCGGCGTCATCTGCGTATCTGCTGTAAAACCAAAAAATCTGAGGCTGGACGCTGTTAAAAACAACGCGGCTGTAATCAATTTCAGCTTTTGTTTTGCCACCGTCTAAATAACTTATTGTAATATAAATTTTTTTGTTTACAGCGCCGTCCCAAATTAAAAAAGGAAGCCCCCCGCGCTGTATGTAGGTATCGCTGTAGACGTCTTTTTCCGTAAAATTCAAGGGAGTTGTAGCCGTATAATAGTCTGTTCTTATCGGTGGATTTGCGTATGAGTTAATCGTAAAAGACCAGACTTCGCTGCTCCCGCCCCGCGCCGTTGTGGCGTCAGCCGTTAAAAGCAACGCTTCGTTGCGTTGTTCTACAACCACGCCTTTGGAGAGGTCGCGTTTGTTGCCTTTTTTGTCCAGTTCTTCCAGAATTCCAGATATTGTTACAGCCGAATATTTTGTGCTGCGATTTCCCACCGCCGTATTTAAAGCGGAAACATCTATATCGCGCGGGGTATAGTTTGGGTCTGTTATAGTAAAGGCTGGATCCGGCTGATACCCAGAACTAGATGACGACGGCCATGTTTGTATGGGGAAATGGCCGTAACGGTAATATGGCGGTTCGGTTTGAGGCATTACGCCCTCGACATATTCAGGATTAATCCGCGAGTAAAGTTTAAGGCCGGAAGGGATGCCGGCGTTCACGGTTCCCGTTAAAGTTATAACATAAACGTCGTCGCTTCTTTTATGCCACTGTAAATATAGACCGTTTGGATTTACAGTTATAGTAAAAGGGTAGGCGTCTTTATAGGCGTTATTGCTGTTAGCGAACAAATCTTTTGGGTCTATGTTTTGCGGCGGCGTAAGCTGAATGTCAAGGTCGCCGCGCTTAGTCAATTCAGGTAAACCGACTTCTTTGCAAGTTGTAAAAAAGAAAGTTGTAAGAAAAACAACAAAAAACGCGGTTGTTTTCAGTTTCATTATATCGTTATCTCTGCCATTAGGGGTGAAATCCGTTTTTCACTCTTTTTAAAAAGAGTATTCAAGGTTAATGTTTTTCGCGGTTCATTTGTTCCGGCTGGCGCACCGCAACTTTTGAAAAACAAGCTTTATATACAAATATTCGAATTCACGAATAAAACAACTACTACAAACATCGGATGTTTTTACAATAAACTTTATCTCTTAAAAAGAGCTCTCCGTAAATTATAAACGGCTTGCAACTATTGGTTTTTATAAGATGTTGAATATAGTTTGGGTAAAAAGTTTTACAACCGGGCCGTTAAACGGCTTAAACCGGTTGTAAAAATACGTTCAGTGAAAGGCGCGGTTGTAAAAACTAGCGCTTGCTGAACTGGAAGCGCCGCCGGGCGCCGCGTCTGCCGTATTTTTTTCGTTCCACCATACGGGAATCACGGGTTAAAAACCCGTTCTTGCGAAGCGGAAGATAGTTTTCTTGATCTACTTGGCAAAGGGCCCTGGCAACGCCGTGCCTGCACGCGCCGGCCTGACCGTTAACCCCGCCGCCGAAAACGTTTATCAGAACATCGAGCTTGGAGGCGCTGGAGGTTACAAGTAAAGGCTGTCTTACGGTTTGCGCGTGTTCAACCTGCACAAAATAGGCGCTTATATCTTTGCCGTTTATGACTATATTGCCCACGCCGTCACGCAAATAAACGCGCGCCACCGACGTCTTGCGTCTGCCTAATCCAATACCCAAATTCTTTTTTGCCACATCCAACCTCTTTTACAAATTAACAGCTTGCGGATTTTGCGCCTGGTGCGGATGCTCGCCGCCGGCGTACACTTTTACGCTGTTAAACAATTTGCGGCCCAAAGGACCTTTAGGAAGCATACCTTTAACCGCCAATTCAAGCGGCGCCTCCGGCTTGCGCGCTGAAAGCTTGCCGTAAGTTTCAGTTTTAAGTCCGCCGGGGTAACCCGTGTGATGATGATAGAGCTTGTCTTCCGCTTTACGCCCGGTAACTTTGATTTTTGCGCTGTTAATAACAACTACAAAATCACCCATTTCCTGGTGCGGAGCGAAATAAGGTTTTTCTTTGCCGCGAGCTATAGCCGCCGCTTTAGCCGCGACACGCCCTAAGCTTTTACCTTCAGCGTCAATAAGAAACCACCGGCGTTCCACCGCCGCAGGCTTTTTAAAAATAGTCTTCATAAAATTCCTCGTTTCAAAGTTTCTTAAAAATTGGATTTCTTGTCAAGGGTGGTAAGGGAAGTTACACTATTTTTGTGAATAATCTTACACCATACAAGCAGGCGAAAGCCCGTGAAATTTTTAATTTTTTTACCGTGCTGAATTCCGCTTCGTGGACTTTTATCGCCGGTAACACAGTTACGCTTTTCGCGATGCGGTGCAAGGCGCCGTCTTTTGTGATAGGCGTTCTAAGTTCACTCGCGTATGTTTCTTATTTCTTTCTGCCGCTAGGTAAAGTGGCTGTAAAACGGCTGCCCATAATTAAGGTTTTTTCCGGAGCCTGGATTATACGTTCACTCTGCATGACGCCGGTAATCGCGGCGCCTTTCGCCCTTATGCTGGGTAAATCCCAAACGGCTTTGATTATTCTTCTGATTTCGGTTGCGTTTTTTCAAATATTTCGCGGGATAGGCATGGTGTCCAACAACCCCGTGCTTAACTTTTTAGCTTCCGGCCCGGATAAATCAACATATATGACGCAAACGCAGGTTATAAACAACGCCGTGAGTATGTTCGCCGGATTTATCGTAGCGTTATGTTTGGGGTCGGGCTCCGCTGTTTGGATGTACTCGCTGATTACCATAACCGGCGTGGCTTGCGGCTGCGGGGCCGGCGCGTGTATAAGGCGCGTGCCGTCTCCGCAAATGGAGGAAGCCAAGGGGCCGTCTTTTAAAGAGGTGTTAAAAAAAGCGCTTGCGGACGCGCCCATAAAAAATTTTATAATCATATTTTTTTTTGTGGCGCTTTGCTCCGGCGTGGCCCGCACTTTTATCGTGGTGTATGCGCGTGATGTGTTTACGCAAAGCGACGGCATGACGTCTTTGTACGGCGTTTTTGGCGCTTTCGGTTCGTTCCTTATTGGTTTGTGTATAAAATTTTTAGTTGAACGCATAGGCGCAAAGCCGATTTTTATAATTTGCACGGGGCTTGGGCTTGTAAGCCTTTTAGTTTTGGTTTTTTTGCATCCGCCGGCGATTCTTGGAAACGAAAGCGGAACGATCCTGATTTTGGCGCTGATATTTCTTTTGTTGAATTTCGCTTTTATAGGCGCCGAAAACGTAGGCCAAACTTATTTTTTATGCCTGGTTCCAAAAGAATTTATGCTGGATATGGGGATTGTGTACTTTGTGGTTTTTGGCGTGGCCGGCGCGACCGGCTCCATAGCTTCCGGCATGATTTTGGATGCGTTAGGCGGTTTTGGCATTGACAGGATGCTTGCTTTTAAATTGTTGTTTATCATTTTAGTCTTGCTTTTGGCGACGGCTTTAATTTTACAGCGCGGCCTTATCTCGCTGGGGGCTCTTACCGTAAAAGACGCGCTGGAAGTGATTTTTTCTTTTCGCGACTTAAAAGCGATAGCCATTTTAGATAAGCTGGAAAAAACCAAAAGCGTAGAACGGGAAGGGGCGCTAATAGCCGCTCTGCAAGAAAATTCATCGCCGCTCGCTATGGCGGGGCTTTTGGAAAGGGCGAAGTCGCCTCGTTTCGCCACGCGAACCGAGGCCATAGACGCCCTGCGCACGCAGGAAACGTTGAGCGAAGAAGCCGAAAAAGCGTTGATGGAAGACGTTATGCGCAATTCGTACACCACAGCCCATCAGTCGGCGCGTATACTTGGAACGCACAAATGTTCGGCGGCTATCCCCCTGCTGCGGCAGTCTATACACTCAGGCGACTATATGCTCGCCGGAGAAGCGATGATAGCCCTTGCGAGATTAAACGATGAAAAATCCCGCCCTGAAATTGAAGCGATTATTAAAGAAACCGCGAACCCCCGCCTTAAAATCATGGGGGCCGAAGCTTTTGGCGTATATAAATCTGTACATTCTTTGCCGGTGCTTTTTCAAATGTATAAAACCCCCAACCCGCCGCCATATCTTCGTGATGAAGCGGCTCTTGCTATAGCGAATATTCTGGACATATACAACAATTTTCACAAAACGCTTATATTGTACCGCGAAAATCCGGAAATGACGCCTGCGCTGGCTCTGGACGAGGTTGAAAGCGCATTTGGATACTACAAAAGCCTGCTTGGAGCTCAACGGCTTAAAAACAAAGAATTGCCCGACGTTATAGCGGCGCAAAGTTTGGAAGCCGCCGTAAAAGCTTTTACAAACCCGAAAAAAAACGACCCCGCGCCTCTTTCACGCTGGTTGCTGGGGATTCCGGATTCTCTTAGCCGCGAGGGGGAAGCGTTAATTTTATCGGAAGCCATACTTCAGGAAGACATACGCTCTTTCCAGCGCGTTCAACTTTTAACGGTGCAATGGGCCGCATACATTTTGCGCCTGTGGGCGGCGGTCGTAAAGGGTTAAGTTTTTAGAAAATGAAATTATGGCTTTGAAAGTTTCGCGTGTTAAAAACAGAGGGAAAAGATATAATTGCCGAGGATGAGATTCGAACTCACACCCCATTACTGAGAGGGGATTTTAAGTCCCCGGCGTCTACCATTCCGCCACCTCGGCAGTTGCACCCGTAGAAGTTGTAAAAAACGGGATTGAAGGCTGGCAAATCCGGCCCGCAAGCCGTATAAAACAGCAACTTTAATGCGGCTTATTATACCGGCGGCGCCTGATATGGTCTAGATAACCGTTAAAACTTTGTTAAGACGCTAATTAGCGGCGTCCGGCGGCTTTCGGGCGGGCTTAAAACCAGTATCTAAGGCCGGCGGAGATGTATAGCGCGAACCAGCCGTTTTTTTCTTCCCCGGCCAGGACTGCGGAGGGGGCGGCGTTTATAAAAAAATCCATGCGTTTTATTTCGTATTGTACGCCGAAAGGGAAGCGTATCCCGCCCGATGTTTTTTCGGTTATGTTGATGAAGATTCCAGCCCCCGTAAAAAGAAACATTCTGCCGTAATTCACCCCCCAATCGGCTATTTTCGGTCTAAAAATCCAGTAATCGCCGTAAATTCCAAGCCTGCGGTTGTATGGAGGCGAAGCGTCCGAGCTATAATCCAGGGCGAGATGCAACTGTTTTAACGGGCTTGTTAAAAGAGAGACGCCGAAATAAGGGCTGCTAGCGCACCAAACGCTGCTTTGAGCGCCCAACCCGAAGCTTCCAAACGCAAAGCATGGAAACGTTAAAAACAGGGCGGCGCACAAAGCCTTTTTTTTCAATTTTTAGTTGTTAAAACCAGAACCGGACGCCTGCGGCGGCGCTAAATCCAATCCAGTCGTTAAGATTAAAAGACGGTATGAATTTTATATCAAGCGCGGGCGCTATCAGCACAAACGGGTCGAACCCTTGAACTCTCCAATGCACGCCGACCGGGACGCGCACGCCCGCCGCCATGCTAAAATCGCCGTTTTTATAAAGACCCACCCGCCCGTACGGCCCAGGCCCTACGAAAAGCGAAAGATTCCCCGGCCCTAATTGAGTCAAACTTATGTCTAGAGCCCATATATCGGCTCCAAAGGCGACAATTGTGTCATCCCCTATATACCAGTCTATAATAAAATGAAGCCTTTCGTTGGGGCTTATAAGCAATGACGGCCCGCCTAAAGATCCTCCCGCATAACCCCCGCTGAATTGAACGCCTATTCCAAATTCAGCGTAAGCCCCCGCTGTAATGCCGGCGAATAAAATTGCGGCTAAAATTCCTGTTTTTTTGTTCATAAATCCTCCGTTTGCAAATAATACAGAAAAGCGCCGCTTCGTTACACCCCGATACGAGACGTCTGACGAGCTTGGCGCCTGTAAGCGGCGCACTGGAATTAATGTTTTTGGGAATGAGCCTTGAAAAAGAAGCCGCCTAATCCCGCCAATCGTTTGATTGCGTGAATTGCGGAATCGCCAAGCGATAAAACGCTCCGCATTTTATCGTCATTGTTTACGAAACAAAAATAACATGATAAATAGCTGAATACTGTTTCAACCTCAAATATTGGAACGGCAACCTTGAAAAACGCGGTTTCGCAAGGCTTTAGCTGATAAACCGCCGCTGTTAAACAAGCCGGAAAACCGCCGCGTGTTTTTGAGGTTTTTTAACGCGATTTCTTGTGAACCCGCGCCATATTACGGACAAATTTGTTAAAAACCGGCTAAAATGTGTTGTTTAGGTTGTAAATCTGTAAAAATACGGACTTTTATAAAAAGTGTATTTCAATTATAATAGGTTTAAATGGGTAAAACTTTTGTTTTTGTAAACCAAAAAGGCGGCGTTGGCAAAACTACTTCCGCCATAAACTTGGGAGCGTACTTTGCGGAACACGGAAAATCAGTTTTGTTGATAGATTTCGATTCGCAAGCCAACCTTACAAGCGGCGTCGGCGTTAAGCCGGAAAAAAACGGAGTTTACGAAGTGTTAGCCGGAATTTTGCCGGTTCAAAAAGCGATACGTAAGACGGTATGCTCGAATCTTTTTGTTTTACCCGCAAGTATAGACCTTTCCGGCGCAACGGTGGAGTTGATAGGGGAGGAAAAATCCGACTTTTTTTTACGCGAGGCGATTTCTCCGATTCGCGCTGAATACGACTATATGCTGATAGACTGTCCGCCTTCTTTGGGGGTGCTTACAATAAACGGCCTTGTGGCGGCTGACAGCGTGCTTATCCCTATGCAGTGCGAATATTTTGCGCTGGAAGGGCTTACGCTATTGTTGCAGACGATTCAGCGCATCAAAAGCAATCAAAATCCAGGCCTCGCTATAGAAGGCATTTTTTTTACCATGTTTGACCAAAGAACCCGTTTGGCGCAACAAGTTGTGCGCCAAGTGGGCGTGTACTTTAAAGACAATGTTTATTCCACGATTATTCCCCGCAACGTCCGTTTGTCCGAGGCGCCTTCGCACGGTTTGCCAATTTCGCGCTACGACCCTTCTTGCGCGGGAGCGATTGCGTATAAAAGTCTTTGCAAAGAAATTCTAAGTAAGATTTAAGGTGTTTGCATGGCGAAAAAATTTGGTTTGGGGAAAGGGCTTGACGCATTACTGCCTTTGGTGGATGTAGAAAAAGCTGAAGCTCCGCGCGGCGGCGGCGAAATTCTTATTCCGCTTGAAAAAATAAGCCCCAATCCAGGCCAGCCGCGAAAATTCTTTGACGAAACCGCTTTGGAAGAGTTGGCGTCTTCCATACGCGAACACGGCGTTTTGCAACCTGTTATTGTAGAAGAAGGGCCGGACGGAGGTTATACGATAATCGCCGGGGAACGCCGTGTTAGAGCCGCTAAATTGGCCGGAATGCGGGATGTTCCCGCGCTTATACGTAGCTACACTGACGAAAAACGGCTCACCGTTTCTATAATCGAAAACATACAACGCGCGGATTTAAATCCAATAGAAGAAGCGGCGGCTTATAAAAGCCTTATCGATTTAACCGGGCTTTCGCAGGATGAGGCGGCTTTACGGCTAGGTAAAAAACGTTCTACTTTGGCAAACGCTTTGCGCCTTTTAAAATTGCCGCCTTCCATGCAACGCGCCTTGATTTCCGCCGAAATTTCCGCCGGCCACGCCCGCGCAATCCTTTCCCTAAACTCTGCGGAAGACCGCGATAAACTTTTTTTACGCATCGTTAACGAGCATCTTAACGTGCGGCAGGCGGAAAAGATTGCCGGAATAATATCCGGCGGCGATGCGGCGGATGTTGCGCTTGCGGAGTTTACGGAAGCGGGCGGCGCAAACGAAAACGGCGCTTTTGACGCGGAAAAAGACCCTGCGGCGAAAACGCTTGTAAACGATACTTTGTCTGGCGAAGGATCGCGAGAAGAAGAAACGCCGAAACGAGACCCGAATCTTTCCGCCATGGAAGAGCGATTTATAGAAACGCTTGGCACAAAGGTGAAAATAGACGGCGATTTTTCCAGCGGGGTTATAAAAATTGATTATTTTTCCGCGGACGACCTAGACAGACTGTACGATATTTTTTTGAACGGAAAATAACAGGTGCGCGGCTTTATACGCTTACCCGTAAGCGCGTTTGATTTTTGGAAAGTTGAAGCGTGAAGTAAAGGCTGAGTTTTGGCCGCTTCGCGTACTAAAGCCCTTAAAACCGGGCGTTTTTAAGATTTTATGCAAATTGTATGCGGTTTGGATGAAGCCGGACGGGGCCCCCTCGCCGGCCCTGTTTACGCGGCTGCGGCGGCTCTGCCGGACGGGTTCCCTGTTGAAATGCTTGACGATTCAAAAAAAACGCCGGAGAAAAAGCGGCTGGAGGTTGCGGCGTTTATAAAATCATCCGGCGCGGCCTACGGCGTAGGTTTTGCGTCTCATACAGAAATTGATGAAATTAACATTTTGCAAGCGAGCCTTTTGGCTATGGAACGGGCTTTTGCCGCCCTGCTTGCGGACTTCCCTGATTGGGCGCCGCGCATAAACGAAGCCGTTGCGGACGGCCTTTTCATTCCAAAAATAACGATTCCCGGGAACGCGCTTTTTAATGTTCGCGCTCTGGTTAAGGCCGACGCTTTGGTTCCTTCTGTTATGGCGGCCTCGATTTTGGCTAAAACTGAGCGCGATGCGGAAATGGCGAGGCTTGCTTTACTATACCCGGAATATGGTTTTGAGAAACATAAAGGCTATCCGACGAAAAGCCATCGTCTTAAAATAAAAGAATTCGGCCCTTCTCCCGTCCACAGGTTAAGTTTTCGCCTGCTTAAAGAAGAATCCCTTTTTATGGACGTCTAAAACGAATTGTTTGAGTTTAATTCAGCTTCGTTAATCATGCGCATCAGCGGCTTAAAAGGTTTTCCGGCGCAAGCAGACAAATGAAAGCCTTTAAACTCCATTGAAAAAAAATATTTATCATAAGAACTGAACGTTTGAAACGGCGCGTAAGCGGAAAAATCTATTTTGGCGGGCGGCGGGGCCGGCGGGGAAAAACCGGTTCCCAGACATTTTAGATAGCTTTCTTTAAGCGTCCAAAATTTCGCCGCATAGTCTTTACGCCGCATTTCCTTTGATGAAAACGCCTTTTTTAAAGATTTAAGCCGCTGCTCTGGGATAAAATCTTCAACGTCAACGCCTATTTCCCCGCCGGTTTCATCTTCCACCGCTACGGCTACAGCGGTTTTTGAATGGGATATGTTAAAAAACGCGGATTGGGGATCGCCTTCTTTTGATAAAAACGGCTTGCCGTAAGCGTTTCTGGAGATTGAAGGGGTGAATCCCAGCGCGCCGCTTAACATTCTATACGCCGCCGCCTTGGCCTTTCCGCCGGCGGACGGCCCTAAGCCGGCTTTTATTTCAGGCGGCAAGCCGCAAATTAAGTTTAAATAGACTGAGTTAGAAATTGAGGGGTAATTAGCGTATATGAATATCTTCATTTGAAGAAGAAAACGCGCCGGCCTTAAACTTTAGGCCGGTAGGAAAATTGCCGTTTGAGCCGCCCGGAGATCGAATCCAGGACCCACGCCTTAAAAGGGCGTTGCTCTGCCAACTGAGCTAGCGGCCCGGCTTTTCCGCCATTGGACTTGTTTAACAACCTGGCTGGTCGTCTGCTAACCTGCGGTTAACTTGCAAGCCTTGCGGCTTTTCAGGCTAAAGCCTTGTAAAACCGCATTTTTAACGGAAGCTGTTTAGAAACTTGAAGCTTCTAAACAACTCTATTATAAAAAACAGTGAAGGGAAAGTCTAGCGCCCGGAATTTATACGCCCGGTTTTCTAAAGCAGACTGTGTTTTTGTAAAAAGATGTTTGAGGCTGTTCCAAAACACGGTTGGTTTTGGCGGGCTCTTGCGGTTTTTGCCGGCGGCGGCGTTTATAACAGCGCAAAACCGCCGTAAAATATGTTAAAAACGCATTTTACGGCGGGGGCCGCGTCAAAAATCAGTTGTTTAGGTTGAAGGGGCCGCTTCTATGCGTACGGTTTTTTTGCCGTCCGGTTTGTTTTTGGGAGGCGCTGTTACGGTTAAAAGCCCGTTTTTGAAGACGGCTTTAACTTTTTCCTGATCGAATTCATCTTGCGGAACACGGAATTTCCAGTTTTCCACCGGTTTAATCTTAAAATCCCTCCGTATGTACTCCTCGATTTTTACGCCGTTTTCAGCGGATTCCCCGCCAGTTCCCGCCGGAACGGGGCTTGTTTCGCAAGAAGCCGAAAGCGCCATTTGGTCGCCCTGGAAAGATAAATCTATGCGGGCCTCTGAAAAACCAGCAAGCGCGAATTCAAAAACAAGCGCGCCGTCCGACAATTTGTAGATGTTTACGCAAGGGTGCGCCTGTGCGGTTTCGGTTACATCCCTTTCGGTTTCGTTAAAAGCGGAACCGCTCTCTTTTAAAGTTTGCTGTAAGTCCTGAGCCATCCTTGAGACGCCTTCGAAAAATGAATCCATGCCAAATCCTGAATTGTATTGCATATAAGCTCCTTGTAGTTTGCAAGCTTTCCTAAAACTTTAGCTTTGGGAAAGCAATTTTATAATTTGAACCGTAAAAGCGGGTTTTCGCCGCCTTTTTAGCCTTTCCTAAACCTAAAACCGCGCAACCAGGTTTAGGTTTAATTGTTAAGGCTGGGTGGTTTTTTTAAGCAACTCCCCGAAAGGCGCCCCCACGGCGTATTCCAGGTCTATTATACCGGTAAGAAAGTTTACCTGCTGTTGCAACAGCCCTATGCGGGCCTGGCGCAACTGCAACTCGGCGTTTTGCACTTCAAGCAGGTTTTGCAAGCCGGCTTGGTACGCCTCGTTTGTAAGGCGGTATGTTCTGTCGGCCAGGTTTACGGTAAGGCGGCCCGCCTCGGCGGAAACACGGGCTTGCTCCAGACTGGCTATGGTGCTGTAAACTTCGATTTCGGTTCCGCGAACGGCTTGCGCAAGCCCTACGTTCATGGAGCGGATGTTGTCGTCCATGTCTTTTATGTTGGCCGCCTGCGATGTAAAGGGCAGAAAGCCGTTCAATGACCATGAAAGCGACAGGGTGAAAGAGTCGCGCACGGTAAAGTCGCTCCAGCCTTCTGTTGTGCGGTCTATAAGCGGGTTGCCGGAACCGGAAAGCGCGGTTTTTGTAAAGGCCGTTCCCCCGCTTACGCCCCAGCTTAAATTTATGCTTGGCGTCAGCAACTGGTAACTTAGCGCTTTTTTGGCGCTTTTTAGCGCTTCTATTTGCCCTTTTAACTCGGCTATGTCCGGTTTGTTTTTCGCCGCGTTTTTAATCATGTCTTGAACGTCAAAAGGTATAAAATTGGCGCCAAGGCTGATTGGAACAAGGTCAAAGTCTTCCTCAAACGGAATCCCCAGATTCATCGCGAAAGAAGCCTTGCTTAAATGCAAGCCTGTTTCCGCCTGATCCATCTGCGGTTTAAGGTTTTCGCGCGCCACTTGCGCCTGCATCGAATAAAGTTCCGGGGCGAGTCCGGCCTGGTAGTTGGCTCTAGCCGATTCTTCCTGCCTTTGGGCGTTGTTATAACTTTGACGTAAAAGCTCTATTTGCTCCTGCATAAGAAGGATGTTGTAATACGCCTTACGGACGTCCCGCTCAAGTTGAATTTTGGCCTTGTTGTACGATATGGCGCCCGCTTCGTAATCTTTTTTTAGCTTTTTTAAACCTTCAAAAAGCGCGATGTTAAGCCCCGACCAGGCGATTTGCCCCTGAAAGGCAAGCTGGGTCTGCGAAACTTCCGTGGTGATATTGTCTATCGGCGTAGTCCCGTAAAATCCACTTCCTTTGGCGGGATATTCCACAGGAGCGTTTAAGGTTCCCGTGCTGGAATTTGGGGTGAAGCCGCCGCCCAGCGAAGCCCCCGCGCCTATCACCGGTAAAAATTGATTCCAGGAAAGGTCTGAAACGCGCTTTTTTGAAAGCATTGAAATCCTTGCGCTCTCTAAAGAAAGGTTGTTTTCTACGGCCAGCTTAACGGCCTCTTCCACCGTAAGCGTTTTTTTGGCCGGAGCAGCCGGCGTTTCTTCCTCGCCGGGGGCCTCTTGCCCGAACACCGGAAAAACCAGCGCGGCGGCGAAAAGCAATGCGCCCGCTTTCCGTAAAAAAAGGTTTAGCGGGCGTTTTTCCGTCCGTTTTTTTATAGGGTCAGTCATTTTTAACTCCTTATTTGTACGGCGCGTATTCAAAAGCCGGCTGCTTTTTAGGTATACGCCGCATTTTCAAAGCTCTTTTTAATAGAGTTGTTCGGAAACCTCAAGTTTCCGCAAGCCGAATCAAGCCTAAGCTTGATTGTCAAGCCTAAGCTTGATTCAGCCAACTTCCACTTGAAACCGCAAAATGCCAGGCATTTTGCAAGACTTGCAAGCTTGCCCGCAGGTTAGTAGACAACCAACCGGGTTGGCGAACAAGTCCAATCTGTCAAAACGCCAATTTTAACGCGGCTTTAAGCCCGTAAAGCGGCTGCGTTATGACCGGCCTCTAGACGGCGCTCATCCGCGAAGCGACTGGATTTTCGGACGGACGCATTTTCCCGCTTGACGGCTGGGAAAATGCGGTTTTTAAGGACGTCTGTTCATAACGAGTCTGAGTTATGGACAGGCTCTATATATAAAAACAGATTAAATCATGTTGGTTTCAAAAAATCGCAATGTGATTTTTTTGCGCAACCGGCTCTATAAAAAACCTTTAAAAACATAAACCGGTTCAACATTTTGCCGTTTAGTTTACGACCGTTCGTTAACATAAAAATATAAAAGGCGTAAAAAAATGTCAATCGTCATTTACGCGCGATTCTGACCGGAGCTTTTTGTTTGTAAAGAGGGCGCTTTGCCTCCCCGCGTCTTGTCGCGGCGGTTTTTGAGCGCCCGGTTTAACTTTTACGGCGTATTGAAAAGACGCCCCTTTACAACGAATGCGATTCTTTGGTATTAATATATGTTCACACATTCAACTGTTGTGAATGGAGGTGATTTTGGAAAAAGAAGACGTTAAAGAAAAGCACGGCGAGGATTGTGATTGCTGTGTAATTCATGAAGATGTTGTTTTGGCGGTTAAAAAAGAGATGCCGAATGATGAAATTTTGCTGGAACTATCTGATCTTTTTAAAGTTTTTAGCGATTCCACAAGAATCAAAATTATTTGCGCTCTTTTACACAACGAAATGTGTGTGTGCGACATCGCTTCTTTGCTTGGAATGAGCAAATCGGCGATTTCTCATCAATTGCGCACGTTGCGGCAGACAAGGCTTGTAAAATACAGGCGCGATGGAAAAATTGTTTACTATTCGCTGGATGACGACCATGTTGGAACCATTTTTCACCAAGGCCTCGTTCATGTGTGCGAGTAGCGCCGCCAAAACAGCTTGGCGTTTCCTGATAAAACAAAGTTTGGGCGTCTTTCGCAAAAACGCGGCTTTACCGGACGTTGACGCGAACCGCTTAAAAACGGGGGCTTTTTACAAGCCGGCGCGTCCTTGAATAGTAGCGAGGGCGTTTTTTAAATAAATAGTTGAATGGATTATCAGTTGTTCCATATTAAGGAGTTTGTATGTTAAAAAAGACTTATTTTTTGGAAGGGCTTTGCTGCCCGGTTTGCGCCTCGAAAATCGAAAAACGGGTGAGCGCTTTAGACGGATTGAGCGGCGTTCTTGTGGACTTCGCTTCGCAACGGCTTACGGTTGAAACCCAGGAAAACGCCTTTGCTTCCGGCGTTACAGAAAATATAACTTCGATAATTAAGGGTTTGGAGCCTTCGGTTGTTTTGCGGGAAGGATCCTATGCGCCGGGCGAAAAAAGCTTGGCTTTACAAGCGGGCGCGGGAGCCGGCGAATGGTTCAGACGCGCAACCCTGGTTTTAGGGGCGCTTCTTTTTATAGCGGGCGTTGTTTTGGAGCGTTTTTTTACGCAATACGGCCCCTTCGTCTGTTTCGCCGTCTTTTTGGCGAGTTATATTTTGGTTGGCGGCGAAGTTTTGGTGAAAGCGGTTAAAAATATCGTAAAAGGGGATTTTTTTGACGAAAACTTTTTAATGGGCGTCGCGACTATCGGGGCGTTTGCTATAGGCGAGTTTCCAGAAGGCGCCGCCGTTATGATATTTTACCGTGTGGGCGAAGCTTTTCAGGATTACGCTGTGGGGCGCTCGCGCAGGTCTATATCGGCGCTTATGGACATAAGGCCGGATTACGCTAATCTAAAAAAGGCGGGCGGTTTGGAGCGGGTTTCTCCAGAAGCCGTTAATATAGGCGATGTTATTGTTGTGAAAGCGGGTGAAAAAATACCGCTGGACGGCGTTGTTGTGGAGGGGTTCGCCGCTTTGGACGTGTCCGCCCTTACCGGGGAAGCCCTGCCTAAAGACGTGGAAAAGGGTTGCGAAGTTCTTTCCGGGTCAATCAACAAAAGCGGCCTGCTTACGATACGGGTAAACAAAATTTTTGGCGAATCCACAGTTTCTAAAATTTTAAATCTTGTGCAAAACGCGAGCGAAAAAAAATCAGTCACCGAAAATTTTATAACCAAATTCGCCCGTTACTATACCCCGGCGGTGGTTTTTGCGGCTGTCGCTATAGCTGTAATCCCCCCGCTGGCTCTTTCCGGCGCAAACTTTGCGCAGGCGGATTTTTCCGGCTGGATTAACCGCGCCCTCGTTTTTTTGGTGGTTTCCTGCCCTTGCGCCCTCGTCATCTCCATACCGCTAAGTTTTTTCGGCGGAATAGGCGCTTCATCGGCAAACGGCGTTTTGATAAAAGGAAGCAACTACCTGGAGGCGCTTTCCAGCGTAGAAACGGTGGTGTTTGATAAAACCGGCACTCTTACAAAAGGCGCCTTTAACGTAACAAAAATAATACCGCAAAACGGCTTTGATTCGGGAAGCCTGCTTTATTTGGCCGCCGCGGCGGAGTCGAATTCCAATCATCCCGCGGCCCGTTCAATTGTAAAAGCGTACGGAAAAGAAACAAATGATGAAGAAATAAAAGATTATGAAGAATTTTCAGGAAAAGGCGTAAGGGTGAAAGTAGGCGGAAAGACGGCGGCGGCTGGGAATTCCAGGTTTCTTCAGGAATTGAATGTTGATTTTCCCGAACCGCGCGAAACGGGAACCGCTGTGCATATCGCCCTGGACGGGGTGTACGCAGGTTGCGTCATTATATCTGACGAGATAAAACCGGATAGTAAAAAGGCGGTGAAAGACTTGCGGGACGCCGGAGTAAAAAAAATAGCGATGTTTACAGGGGACGCGAAACCGGTTGCGGAGGCTATAGGCGCGGAAATAGGCGTTGACGTTGTGTATTCGGAACTTCTGCCGCATCAAAAAGTTGAATGTCTGGAAGCCCTGGAAAAAGAACGCTCAAAGGGCGGAAAAATTGTGTTTGTGGGAGACGGCATAAACGACGCCCCCGTACTGGCCCGTAGCGACATAGGCGTAGCTATGGGCGGCGCAGGTTCGGACGCCGCGATAGAAGCCGCCGACGTCGTGCTTATGACGGATGAGCCTTCAAAAGTGGCCGCCGCCATAAAAATAGCCCGCCGCACCCGTGTAATAGTTTGGCAAAATATAATTTTCGCCCTTTCCGTAAAAGGAGTTATTTTAATCGCCGGCGCGGCGGGCCTGGCCTCAATGTGGGCGGCGGTTTTTGGCGATGTGGGCGTGGCGCTTATAGCGGTGCTTAACGCGGTGCGGGTGATGAAAAAATAGGCGGGCGGTTCCAAAACTTCAAATTTTGGAACCGCAGCCTTTAAAAACTCAGGTTTCGTAATGCTTTAGCCTGGAAAACGGCGGGAGCCTGGTAAAAACCAGCCGGATTTTGGCCAGGCTCAAATTGAACTTGTTTTCTAACTTTTTGAACAACCTTAAAAACGCCGCCGCATCTGGTGTGGTTGACTGTTGTATTTCACCGTGTTATACAGAACTCCAATAGCGGTATGAATGCTACTACCGTGTGGAAATTTTATTCCCGCCAGAATGTCAAAACCGCCGAAACAAAATGGAGAAATATGGATTATTCTAAAGAATCGTTGCGAAAACATTATGAATGGCGTGGAAAAATAGAAATAAAACCCAAAATGCCTGTTTTTAACCGCGAAGATTTGTCTATTGCGTACACGCCCGGAGTGGCCGCTCCTTGTTTGGAAATTCAAAAGGACGTTCAAAAAAGTTATGAACTAACAGGCCGCTGGAATACAGTGGCTGTAATTACAGACGGAACGGCGGTTTTAGGCTTGGGCGATATAGGGCCGGAAGCGGGTATGCCTGTTATGGAAGGCAAATGCGTGCTTTTTAAATCATTCGGCGGAGTGGACGCGATACCGGTGTGTATACGTTCTAAAGAAACGGATGACATCGTAAGAACAATCGCCCTTATCGCGGGGTCTTTTGGCGGTATAAATCTTGAAGATATATCGGCTCCGCGCTGTTTTGAAATTGAACGAAAACTAAAAAGAATATGCGATATTCCAGTTTTCCACGACGACCAGCACGGGACGGCTATAGTGGTTTTAGCGGCGCTTTTGAACGCGCTAAAAGTAACGGGGAAAGAAATAGGTTGTATACGAGTGGTGGTAAGCGGCGCGGGAGCCGCTGGCATTGCGATAGTTAAACTTTTGCTTGCTGTAGGTTTGCACGATGCGGTTATATGCGATAGCAAAGGCGCTATTTACCGTGAAAGAGGCGGCCTTACCGCCGAAAAATGGGACGTCGCCGCGGCCAACCTTTCCGGTTTAAAAGGAACGCTATCGGACGTCATAGCCCAAGCGGATGTGTTTATAGGGGTGTCAAAGCCTGGCCTTGTAACGGCGGATATGGTTAAATCTATGGCGGAAAAACCCATACTTTTTCCTATGGCGAACCCTACGCCTGAAATTTTCCCGGACGAAGCGATAGAAGCCGGCGCCGCGCTGGTAGGCAGCGGGCGTAGCGACTACCCAAACCAGATAAACAATGTGCTGGCTTTTCCGGGGGTTTTTCGGGGCGCGTTGGACGTGCGGGCGAGCGACATTAACGACGAAATGAAAATAGCCGCCGCCCGCGCCCTGGCCAGTCTTGTTTCGGACGCTGAATTAAGGCAAGGTTGCATCATACCGGCCCCATTCGACCCGCGGGTGAAAGACGCCGTGTCTTTGGCGGTAGCCCAGGCCGCCCGGTCTTCCGGTGTAGCGCGAATTTAACGCATAAGGATGAGTTAATTTATGGCTAAAGTTATGGCTGTTTGCCTGAGCGAAAAAAAAGGAACGCCAAAACAAAACGTTTTTTCCGCTCTTTTTATAACAGGGCACGGCGCCTGGGGCGACGCCCACGCCGGAAATTGGCACAGGCAGGTTAGCCTGCTTTCGCTTCAAAAAATAGAAGATTTTAGGGCGAAAGGCGCACAGGCGGAATTCGGCGCGTTTGGCGAAAATATCGTTGTTGACGGCGTGGATTTAGCCTCGTTGCCTGTTGGAACGCATCTTAAAGTTGGCGAGGCGGTTTTAGAGATAACGCAGATTGGCAAAGAGTGTCAAAAGCCTTGCGCCATCTTTAAGCGTATGGGTGAATGTATAATGCCTTCGCAAGGTGTTTTCGCCCGCGTTTTAAAGGGAGGGCGGATTAGTTGCGGCGATGAGGTTTTTATTCAGGAAGCTGTTAAGCCGGGCCCGGACGCTGAAAAAAAAGAAACGCCGTACCGCGCCGCAATTTTAATTTCCAGCGATAAATGTTTTTCTAAAGAACGGGAAGACGCAAGCGGTCCGGTTATACGCGCTCTGCTTGCAGACGCCGGTTATGATGTTTGCGTTTGCGATATTTTGCCTGACGAAAAGCCGTTGCTGGAAGCCGCGCTAATACGGTTTTGCGATGAGTTAAAAGCCGATCTTGTAGTTACCTCTGGCGGCACGGGTTTTTCACCCAGAGACTGTACGCCGGAAGCTTCCGTTGCGGTGGCGGAACGTCTGGCTCCCGGAATAGCGGAAGCTATGCGGGCCGCAAGCCTGGCCGTTACAAAGCGGGCCATGTTAAGCCGGGGCGTAGCGGCTATACGGGGTAAAACGCTCATAATAAACCTTCCCGGCAGCCCAAAAGCGGCTAAAGAAAACCTTTCTTTTGTTATTACGGAATTAAAACACGGTCTGGACATTCTTACGGGCCGCGCCGGAGAATGCGCGCAAATTTAACAGGGCTTGATTTCCGCGCCTGTTTCCAGCGCGGGTTTGCAAACCGGGCGTTGAACAACCGCTTTTTAATGCAACGGCCTTAGATTATTGAATAATTGTAGCGGAAATTAGATTGCAAAACGTCCGGCAATTAATAAAATAAACCGGCTATATGGCGCCGAAGTTAGAGTTTTCTTCGTATTTTTTAATTATAGAATAAACTTCCGCCGGCGTTTGCGCGGAAACGGCGTCTTTGAAAAAAGCCGGAGTGCGCAATACTTCCGCTATGCGTTGCAATAAATGCAGGTGCTGTTCGGCTTCTACAGGAGGGGCCAAAATCATAAGCACCAAATGAACCGGCGCTCCGTCAAGCGAATCGTAATCGACGCCTTTTTTCGATACGCCGAGTATGCCGTAAGAGCGTTCAATTGCGGTGGTTTTGCCGTGCGGTATTGCGATTCCTTTTTGTATGCCGGTGGACATCTTGGCTTCCCGCTCTTTAAGAGCGGCGAGGACCTGTTCCGAAACGTTCAGTTTCGTTACATTGCAAAATTGATCGACTAATTCTTTAAAAACATCATATTTTTTGGACGCTTTAACGTCACAATTTATAAATTCCGGCAGAAACACTTCACTTAACAACATATAAGAACCTCTTGGTTACCGGCTCGTAGCTTCTTGCCCGCCGTTTTCCTCTTCGGAGGCTTCTAGCGGCGGAATCGTCAAAGATCCATCCTCAATAGAGGAATCTAAAACTTCGGCCCCAGGAGAGGGCGGCGCCGTTTCTTCTTCCAAAAACCAGTCTGTTTCCGACCCGCTCTGCCGTCCCGCGGCTTCTACGCCGGCGTCGCCAGGGGTGCGGTTAATTATAGCGATAGAAAAAGCAAGCGCAAAAAAAAGAATTCCCAAAATTGAAGACGCTTTTGATAAAATATTTCCTGACCGTGAACCAAACGCGGTGTTACTGCCGCCCGCAAAAAGCCCCCCCATGCTGTCGCCGTCTTCATTCTGCACCAAGACCAGCAGAATTATAAAAATTGAGACAATAATAAACAGTACAAGTAAAAAGCCGCTTAAAACACCCATTCTAAAACTCCAATGTAAGTAAGTTTACAGGTTTCTTTTGTTTATGGTCAATACTAAAAAGCTTTTTCATAGCCTGGCGGCGTTTTTCATTGAATTTAAACAGACGCTAAAAAAATCCGCAATACAAAAAAGCTTTTCTTCGTTTTTGACGGCGCCAGTTGTAAAAAGGTTTGTTTTTAGCGCAACAGCAAATCTGGATAAAGCATATTTGGCTTCCACATCCATATATTATCGAAATCCCAGCCTATTTCGAAGAGTGAAAGCCATGTTATTTTTGTTTTCATCTCCCCGTCGTTGCAAGCTTCATTTTCTGTAGAGCTTCTGGGTTTTCCATTAAACGTGAATACGCATTTTTCTTCAAACATATTGTTTAAAAAATGAAAACCACCCGGCATCTTGTTTTCACAACCGCATTCCATCTGTTTGGGGCCGGTATTCCCGCCGGCGTTGTTGTTTACAAGACAGATTGAGTTTGAATTTAGGCAATCTATGCACTGATATTCCGTAACGCCGTTAGTAAAACCGGCGAAAAGAACGCCGCTTTTCGCCGATATGCTTATTGTTGAGGCGAAAATCGCGCACCCTGATATTTTATTGCCCTTTTGCGCCTCGGAAAGGCCCAAAATGCCTCCGGCGTAAGCGTAAGTTTTATCCGTTATCGTAACAGCCGAAATATTTCCGGCGGAATAACAGTTTTCTATATTCACGGGGGATTGCGCTGACAAGCCCGCTATTCCTCCGGCGAAAGATGTTTCGCCGGAGGAACTAACTGTGCTGTGAGAACAGGAGTTTTTGATTTGAATAGAAGGATAAGGATAAATGGATTCATTGGCTATATAAACGCCGCCCGCTATTCCGCCCGCAATTCCACCGGAAGCCGCGCCGCCTTCCTTGTTAGAGGCCTGTATGTTTCCGCTGGTGTAGCATTGCTCTATTTTCGCGTTATCATCAATAATTCCGGCTACGCCGCCCGCATACGCCGTCAAACTTGGGCTTGTTACGTTAACGATAATATTTAAATTTACAACGGTGTTTTTTATTACGGAGTCGTCTTTCATAATTCCGGCTATTCCTCCGGCGTAAAATTCAGAAATGCCGTTGCGTGTGCAGATGAGTTTTGTTCCGCTCAATTCAACATTTTCAATAAGCGTTCCGCCTTCTATACATCCGGCCAAAACCCCAAACGCCTGATTGTTTTGCGTGTCAAAAGAGACGCCGACGTCTTCCACGTTAATCTTTAAATTTTGAATCTTGGCCTTGCCGGATATGCGCGCAAAAATGCCGGAATACAAATTTGTTCCGCCTGGAAGATAGCGCACATTTATAACGTTGTTTCTGCCGTTCAATTTCCCGTTAAACGGTTCGGCGCCGCCGACGGAGTCAATGGGTTTCCATGGAGCGGTAATATCTATGTTATGAATAAGAATATAGCTGCCGTCCGCTGGATGCAATTCATCTTTGCCTATATTTTGCAGGTCGTTAGGAGACAATATGGGCCGTTGCACAATGGCTCCTTCAGTTATTGTGTCTATATAAAGTTCGTAATACATGCCGTCCGTTATTTTTTCTATGTTGCCGCTGTTATAGTACACGTCCCGTTTGCTGATCATTTCCACCCAAAAAAGCGCGTCAACGCCGTCTTCGGATGTTACCACGCTCTCCCAGCTGTCATCTTTTTCGTTCACATCCGCGCTTCCCAAATATTCTTGGTCTTTTGTGTAAATATGAACGCGCTTTATTTCGTAACTGATGGGAAGCGTTCCTTTTTCGTATATTATTTTACCGCGTATGGAAGCCGTATGCGGCGGCTCAAGAACAGGGCAGGAGGTCAAAAACATGGTGGAGAAAATAAGGGCGTAAAACACGGCGGCCTTAAAAAAAACAAGGTTTTGCTGAATTTTCAGCCGCTCCGGCCAAAATCTGAAAAACCGCGCAAGAGCGTCAAAAAACGGGTTTTGGAAGACGCGCACTTTACCGGCTTTCCGCGGGCTTTTCAACATGAGGTTTTTTTAATTGGCCCAGCGAGCGGCCCGCCCATTCCCCGGCTTCCGCCGCGCCCGCTGTAAAAGCCCATATTTCACGGGCGGGTTTTTCTTCGCCGGTTGCGTACAAAGCCAAAGCTAAAGAATAAAGCGTGCGGTAATATTCAACTGTTT
Source organism: Spirochaetaceae bacterium (assembly GCA_031281945.1). GTDB lineage: Bacteria > Spirochaetota > Spirochaetia > Treponematales > Breznakiellaceae > JAIROZ01. Next base: position 28,333 of record JAITER010000027.1, read on the forward strand.
GCATATAATTTTTTAATTCTTTTTTGCGCTCTAAAGCGGTTTGCAAATCATTCAAATTTGTAAACGTATAATCAAATTGTTTGCGTATAACTTCTTCGATTATTGTTGAATTCTGTATTAAAAAAGCAAACATTAAATGGTCTAGCGCTTTTTCATGCCTGCCGGAATTAATGTAGTAAAACCCGGCTTCGCGGTGGGCGTGTTCAGTTTGACTGTTTTTGTAACGGTACATAACCAAAAAAGCATTAACGCCGTCTGTTTTTAAAGTGCGCGTCATAGCGCCGCGTACAAATCTTTCGGATTCCCGCCATAATGCGTCTTTTTTAAAGATTTCATCGTAACATTCTTCCATTTCCTGAAACCGGCCCATCTCTTTTAAAATAAGCGCGAGTTTGTATTCAATTTCGAGCACTAAAGCCGGGCTTTCCATAAGATTGCGGTTTTGCAACGCTTTACGGTACTGCTTCTCTGATATAGCCAGCTCGCCTTCCATCCGGTAGGTTTCTCCTATCCAGTAATCCGCTTCTGGATACGCTTTTAGCGTTTTTAAAGTTTGAAGGACGTTGTTTACGCTGTTTTTTAGATTTTCTTTTCCAACGCGGTAATAGAGCTCGTTTAAAGCTTCCCCCGCCCGAAACTGGCCGCGCTCTTTTATGTAGTTTTCCACCAAAGTTAAATCGTCTTTATAGCGCCTAACCTCGCTTATGGAAAGCACGTCTATCATATCCTGTTCCATGCGGGTGTACATGGCGAGTCTGGCGTTACGGGCGTCTTCAAAATCCAAAAGGGCCGCGCCGTATTCGCCCTTGCCAAAATTGCGCTTGCCTTCTTCCAGGACATACCAAAAAGGCCGCGCTTCCGTTTTAGAGTTCCAGTTTTGAGCGCAAAGCGGCGCGGTGAACACGCCGGAAAATATTGCGAAAACGGCAAAAAAAGCCGTTTTAACGCCTGTTTTTATAGCCGGCGCGCCTGTTTTAAAGGCCGTCCAGCTCTGCTTTAAAAGCTTCATCCGCATCTTCTTTGTTGATGGTTCTAACCACCACGCCTTTTTTAAAAATAAGCGTTTTATCGCCGGCTCCGGTAATTCCCAAATCGGCGCGCTTGCCTTCTTCCGGCCCGTTTACAGCGCATCCCATAACAGCCACCGTTATGTTTTTTTTAAGGCTGTATAAATAATTTTGCCATTTCGCGGTAAAACCATGCGTATCAAATCCGCATCTGCCGCATCTTGGACATGAAATTAACCGTACGCCAGTGTTAACATTATTTTCGGCATTTACGCCGCGCTCGTAAACAGACCCTATGATTTCACGCGCCGCTATTATTTCACTTTCCATATCGCCGGAAATTGACGCCCGTATCGTGTCGCCTATACCTTCGCAAAGGAGCGTGTATAAAGCCGCCGCGTTACGCGCAACTCCGGCGATAAGCGGCCCCGCCTCGGTGACGCCCAAATGAACCGGAACGTCCGTGCGTTCCGCGAGCAGGCGGTTGGCGGCTATGGTTTGCGCCACGGAAGACGCTTTTACGGAAACGCATACGTTTTCAAAGCGGGCCTCTCTAAACACGGCGAGCTCTCTTTCGGCGGCGGTTACAAGCGCTTCCTCTACGGCTAACGCCCCGGAATTCACCTGCGCGCGCAGGTCTAACGGAAGGCTGCCGCCGTTTACGCCTATACGGATTGGAACGCCTTTCGCCGCCGCTTTTTCCAGCACGGCGCGCACACGCTCTTTAGAGCCTATGTTGCCGGGATTTATACGCAATTTTGAAATTGGATAGTCCAGGGCGCATAAAGCTATTTTGTAATCAAAATGAATGTCGGCTACAACCGGGACGTCCGTTTTTGACGCAAGTTCGCCTAAAACGCGGGCTTGCTGTATATCCGGCGCGGCGAAACGTATCATTTGAGCGCCCAGCTCCGCTAAAGATTTTATGCGTTTTAAAATAGAGCCGTCCGCTAAATCTTCGTCCGCAATCGCGTCCTTCCACATGGTTTGAATCACGACGGGGCGTCCGCCGCCAATGATTACGCAGTTTACGCCGTTTTTCCCGCCTACAACGATGGCTTTTGTATTTTTTCTTAAAATTGACGCAGTCATAAACGCATAGCCCTAAGCTTATTAAGCCTATCAAATTCCGGCTGGTTTTGATAGGCTCTTGCGGTTTTGAAAAAGTTTAGCCTTGCGAAACCGCATTTTTTAAGGGCGCCGTTCCAATGCTTGAGGTTTTGGAACAGCCTCTATTTAAAATGATTTTGTAAACTTGTAAAAAACCGCCGTCCGAATGAGGGCGTCTTTTTTAAGAGCGCCGCTCTTTCGCCCCCCCGAAAACGAAAGCTTTTAGGGGCGGCCTGTTTATGTTCGGCGGCGTTTTTAAGAGACGGAACAACCTTTCCAGTCGTCATAAATGAAAAACGGCGCGGGAAAAGCGTTTTTATCGCAAAGCAACGCTATAAGCGCCAGGACGCCCGGGTACCCGTCCGGTGTGGTGCGGCAAGTAACAAACCCGCCGTCAACCGATACGGCGTAGGCGCTTCCAGCCGGCGAGAAAAAACGCCCGTTGTTTCCAGAAGCCGCGCGGAAATATCCCTCTGAATCAATAAGCGGATTTCCGCCGGTTCCAGGACTGCACCATTGCTCATAACTGGCGTAAGATTTTAAATCAAATGAACCGTTTTTCCAAAAAAGGTCTGTATCTTTCTCGTAGGGCGCAGTCCAACCCCAGCCGCTTTGGAATTCATCCAGCGCTGAGTGCGTGGTTACAGAACGCCCGTACAGTATTGATTTTTCTGTAAGCGGGTCAAGAGTTTGCAGAATTGCAAGGGCTCCGTTACATTCACCCATAATGGGTTTTCCCAGCCTGTTGAAAGCTAAAATTAAACCGTGCAACCCTCTGTCAAACATAAAGCCGGGTATGGCGCCGGAGCCGCCGGCTATACATAAAGCGGAATAATCCCGCGCTATGTTTAACGCGCTCTCCAGGGCGGCGGCGTACCGGGAAAATGTCTGCTTGTCTTTAAGGTAATCGCCGGCTTGCGGGGGCTTTGACAGGGCGCTTAAATCTAAAATATTTTCTTTTTTAAGAAGGGCCCGTTCAGCGCTTTCCGGATTTAGGAATTTAAACGCCAGTTTTTGTTCGCCGCTTGACACAACAGACGACCGCCAGGCGCCGTCTGCAAAATCCGCGTCCATGCTTACGCTTAAAAAATGCGGCGGCGAGCCGTCTTCGGAGGCTATCTTTACTTTATAGCCCGCTTTAAGCAGGGTTCCGGCTACAAGGGTGAGTTCGGACGCCCATGTTCCAAATTTGGAAGCTAAAACCAACACCGGTTTTTGCTTTTCGCAGCCGCATAATTTAACGTTTACGCCGGTTATGCGTTTAACTTCCGCGGCTACGTCAAGATCGCCTGACGCCAGCCGCTCCGCCGCGTTTGATACGGGCCGCTTCCCCGTCCAATTTTGTTCCGCTTCTTTAAAACGTTTTTCCCAGAACGCGCATATATCTTTGCAGGCGCGTTTTATAACGTCAGTTTCGTTTGCGTCGGTATTTGAATTGTTTCCCATAGCAATATTCCTTGTTTAAAATGAATACGCGAAACGGCGTCCCGCGTATTTCCGCCGGATTAAATCAGCCTTTGTTAAAGACCGCGAAATGCGCGGCGTTTTGCAAAACTTGCATCGCTCTTTAAGAGCGGCGCAACCGGCGGGGCGCCTAACCGGTTAATTCTCTCCCGTCCACCGCAACACCACAAATCCGGCGAACGGGACTATGGGATTAATGTCGCCGTTGGCGCAACGCAGAACGCCCGCGGAGTTTCCAACGTTGCCGCCGCCGTAAAGCGCGGAATCGCTGTTAAACTCTTCCGCCCACAGGCCGGGTTTTAGGTTGTCGCCGTGCACTACATAGCCTTTGTCGTAGGGGGCGTCCGCAAGACTCGCGACTATCAAGAAAGATTCGTTTTCGTCCCAGCGCCGGAACGCGATGACGCGGTTGCTGTTATGGGCGTGTATAACCTCGATTGAACGGCTTCTAAGCCCCGTATGGGCGCGTCTTAGCGCATTGACGTCCGAATAAAACCGGTATAAAAACCGTCCTTCGCCGCCTTCTTTCGCCATGCCGGCTATATCTTCCTTGTTTTTTAACACCGCGTTGTATTTAAAACGTTTTTGCGCCCCAACCTCCTCGCCAAAAAGAAACATCGGGACGCCGGCGGAAAGCGCCGTAATCCCCCACGCAAAGCGGCAACGCGCTTCCGCGTACTTGCGAGTGTCGCCTATCAAAGGCGCGGCGTTTGAAGCCGTAACTATTCCGCGCGCCGAGGTGTACTGTTTGCCCGCATCCCCGTTCCAGTCAGGGTCTAAAAACGGCCCGGAACTATTGCCGGCCTCGTCATGAGACTCGCTGTAAACAACTTTTCCAAAGGCCGTCTCAGAAAGAACTCCGGCGAAATTATCCATTGGGAGCGGGCTTCCGGGCGAGGTTGCGGCGCGATATATCAGTTTCGCCGCGTCTCCCTGGTCTGTGTCGCCCATAAGGTTGTGGTAAAACGAGGAGTGCCAGCGGGCGTCAAAACCCATGCCGCCTTCCTCCACAGGTTTGGTTACTTCATCCCAGTCCGAATGATCTTCGGCCATAAGGAAAATTCCGGGTTTAAACATACGCACAGTGCGCCCAAATTCCCGCAGGAATTTAGCCCCAAACATATTCGCCGTTCCAACGGCGTTTCCATTCGAATGCAGTGCATTATAACCGTGCATTGAAGTCGTTTGGTCTAAACGAAAGCCGTCGACGTGAAATTCCCGCAACAGGGAGACCGCGCTGCTGATAAACAGCTTCCGCACCATTTTTTCGTAAAAGCGCGGCGCCCAGCCCGTAGACATATTGTCCAGGTAGCCGCCTTCTGGAAACGAATAATCCCAGGGTTTGCCTTCGTACCAGTAGTATATGTTGTGTTGAGGGAGGCTTGCGTCGTAGTCAAACTCGGCTCTCTCGCCGTCCTGGCTGTAGTGGTTGTAAACCACGTCCATTATCACCGCTATGCCGCGTCTGTGGCATTCTTTAATAAAAAATTTGAACTGGTCGCGCCCGCCGCCTGAGTATTCAATCGCGAAATAATGCGAAGTCGAATATCCCCAACCTTCTACGCCGTCTCCCCCGAATTCAGACAAGGGCAGCAATTCAATAGCGTTAATGTTCATCGCCTCTACATGGTCAAGCAGAGCGAGGGCGTCTTTCAGAGTTCCAGGCCCATTCCGGCCAAAACCCAGCGCCCCAAGGTGCAATTCGTAAATGATAAGGTCATCGCAACTTTGCGGAAGTTTTTTGCCGGTAAACTCATCCTTCCAGAATTCCGCCGCGTCTATAAACTCTTTTTCCGGCCAAACCGCTTCTTCAAAGTTTTTGGTGATTTTTTCGGGATCGACTGTCACCGAACAACTTCCAAGCCCCCTTAAATCGCGGGTGAGCCCTTCGTAACGGCCGCCGTTTGGATTGAATGAACCTGACCCTATTTGGCAACGGGAATACAGGTCTGTGCGGTAGGCGATAAAACCGTCTTCCCGCGTTATTTTGAACATATACGGGCGATGGTTTAGGGCGTCAAACGAAGAATTTTTGAAATCGGGGTGAACGTTGAAAGCGTCCGGGCCGGTCTCCCAGATTCCGTCTCCGTTTCGAACCATAGGTATGGAAGGCGGCAGCGGGTTGACGCCTGAGCCGTCGGCGGCTATGTACCCGCCCGCCATTAACGCTTTGGGTGTGGAGACGTCCGGCCCGACGGGTTTTTTATCCGCGTCTGAGGCGTTCCAGATAGCGCCGAAAACCAGTTCCACGGCGCGGGCGTGAGGCGCCCACACCGCGAAACGCGCGCCCCACGAGCCGTCTTTTCGCCTTACCTTGTTGGCTCCCAGCCGCCTGCAATGGGTTAGATAGTAGCGGCGTTCATCATCAATTCCGTTAAACCGGAACCGGCAAGTACGCTCGTTTGAAGCGGGATCGTCAATTTCGGAGGCTATAGCCCATGTTTCCCGGCCGTCTTTGCCGCGAAAAGAAACGCCCCAATAAAATTCTTCGCCCAGGGCGCCAGAGTCCAATTGAACTACGGCGCGGAAACAAACGCCGCCGTCTTCCCAGGGTTCACGCGACATGGGCGAAACAGTCCACGGCTCAGTTTTTGCTATAGCCGCGCCGGTTTTGCTCCAACTGCCTTTAAGCAAAGCGTCCACATCTTCAAACGCGGGCCCAAAAACACCGGGAATATATAAAAAAGTTATATTCGCCATAGTTTAAACACAACCCGCGCAAGATTTCGCGTTAGCCTTGCGAGAGACCGCGGCGGCTATGGCTTCTATAAAAGGCACAACTTCATGTTTGCTAAAGCCTGTCGCCAAATCGTCGTCCACAACCACTTTCGCCGGTTCTTTTCCGCCATTCGCCGAATCTTCAAAAACTATTTCGGCTCCGCAGTTTAGTATGTCGGCCATAACCACCGTATGGCAGGTTGCTTTCCTGCCTTTTAAAAGTTCGGGATAAGGGGTGAGCGTCCACAAACCGTGGCAAAGCGCCCCTTTTACAATATCCCGCCGGGGCATCGCTTCCGCGAAAAAGCGGGAGACCGGCGCGGAGCGAACCAGCTCGCGGGCGTCCTTAAAATCGGTTTTTTCCGACCACCGCAGACGGACGCTGACATAATTCGCCGTTATAATTACGGCGGCGTAGTCGTCAAGGTTGATGGCGGAGACGTCTTTTGCGACAGTTAGTTTTTCGGGCGACTGCCACGGCTCCTCGTCCGAGGGGTCGACGTCGCTGTAAAAAACCGCCGATTCCGGCTTGTAGTCTCCGTACCATATACGCGATACAAAATCCACTTCCGCGCCGTACAGCCGGAAACCGGTTTGATAAGCCTGAATTTCTTCGGGTATGAACTTATTTTCCACTAAAACCGCTATTTTTTTGCCGGCAAGCGTTTTTTCCATTAGCGTCCGCCCGTAGCGCAACAAGAGGAATCTAACGCGCCTTCGCGCTCTTTTCGTATCTGGTGTTCAGCGGAGGCCGAGTCTTCCCGTCTAATAGGCATAAATTCCACCTCGATTTTTGTTCCAGCCGGAATGTCCTCGATGTCAATTTGAAAACGTGAAGGATCGCGGATTTCACGCGGAACGCCGTTAAATTTCACGCTTATAATTTTAAGGTCTCCTGGCCGGAAAAAGTCTGGCAGTACGTTGAAGGTTTTAACGCCCTCGCAATTTTGAGGCTGGAATGACAGGCAGAAGCTTTCGTCCTGCCCCTTGGATTTGGCGGTGTAGGTTCGTATGTAAATGTGGGCCAAATAATTTAATTCAAATGAATGGTAGCCGGCTATCGCGTGTCCGCCCTGTATCCCGTACCCGTCCTGAACAACCGGCGCGCCGCTTTCCGTTACGCGGAAATAAATTTTGCGGTTTTCCTGGTCTATGAAATATGCGTTCCAGAACATCGCGCAATAGCGGGCGAATTCAAGAAAACGGCCGCCGTCTTCTTTCGTTTGATATTCATCGGGGATGCCGGCCATGATGTAAAACGCGAGAATCGCCTGTTCCTGCTGCCAAAAATCCTTTGTCGTCTCCCAGGCGAACTCTGTGGGCGTACCGTTGCCGGGATTCCGCTCCAAAGCGTCGTAAATGCCGCCGCGAATTAAATCCACGCCGGCTTCTTCCATGTTTTTACCCAGTTTTTGCGCGGTTTCGTAGCAACGTTTGGAGAAATCAAGGTATTTTTTCTCTCCCGCGCCGTCTCCTTCGTTGCGGAAATGTTCGGATAGATAAGCGTAATAATGCCCGCAACGGGTTAAATTCCATGATATTTTTAAGTTATGGCCCACGATGCCGCGGTTTTGCTGCCAACCCCACTCATGATCCGGCGACCAGTCCGCGTAAAAACGCTCGTTTACAAATTTGGAATCGTCTTTCGGCGGAAAATGAGTGATGATGTTTTCAACGCAATCATCAAGTATTTTGCGGCATAAAGTTAAAAGCCGTTTCCAGGAATCGTTTTCCAAAGCGACCGGCAACGGGTCTATAGCCAATAGAAGGTTTATTAAATACGCCGGAATATGGTCTCCTACGGAATTCCAGTTTTTGCGCATACTGTTTTGCTTTAAGCTTGGCGAGTCCGGCCTCATGGTTACAGGGTCTATATGCGAAAAATAACCTCCCGCTCCTGTAAAACAAGGGTCGCCGGGGCGGTTTTCGTCAAGAAAGAATTTTTCAAAAGCGTTTATGGAGCGCGTAATATAAAACAAAATGGAAGTGTCTTGCGTTATTCTGTAATACTGGGTGAGTCCGGCGAGCGCGTATATTTGCTCGTATAAAGCGTAAGTTCCAAAATCATCGCCGTTTTGCGAACTGATAATGTCTTTTACGCTTTTTCCGTCATGTTTGCGCCCGAATTTCCAGAAACAATACATGTGGTCGTGCGTTAACGTTGAAAATGCGTTTACAAGATATTTAGCGCAGGCGGAAGCCGCCGAAAAAGCGCGGTTGTTGCCGGTTAAAAGATACGAAGACGACAATCCGTACAAAAAACGGGACATTGTGGCGCATTCCTGTGTGTCGTTTCCGGTTTTCCCTCCCAATAAATCCAAATTGGTCCGGTAAAAATATGAAAAATCGTTTTCCGTCAATTCCCGCCTGTTATCGAAAAGAACGTCCATCCATTGTTCAAACAAAACCCCGATTTGTTGTAGCCACCAATGGGTGTCTTCCCACCCGTAGCGATCAGGCATGGAGTGCATAAGCGTTACAACGCGGGCCGACAGCGAAAAATCATCCCCGTTTTGACTGCTCACGCCGCGTATGGCGACCATAACGCCCACTCTTATATATTTTAAAAGCTGGTATTTAGCGTCCCAAAGCGCCTGGTCGGAGGCGTCTTCCCGTTTGCCCAGCGCCTTTTCTACATCAGCGGTTAGAGGATCCGGAACGCGGTCCCGCGCTTCATCCCCCACATTAGACAAAACCCGGTACCATGTGGACTTGGCTACGTCAATCCGTATAACATCACCGGACAAAAGGGACGCCGTCATAAATCCCTGGGCCGGTTCAACTTTCTGTATAATTCCCGCTACGGTCATACTCCCGTAATTCTTGTTCAACTTTATAGACGCCATTAAAACTCCTTCAATAAAAAACTGGTGAAAAAACTTTAGATAAAACTGCGGAAAATCCTTTACTTTCGCTCAATTTTAACGTAATGCTAATGAATTATACGCGATAATATGACAAACGTCAATATTTGTCCAGACTAACTTTTGCGAATATGAGGTTGCGCGTCCTGGATGTTTAATCCGGCTTTGGGGAAGAATTTTGTCGTCATGAAAAAAAACCGCTTTTTCAAAGGCCGGCGGAACCAGCCGCCGCAAGCCCGGCGCTCGCATATTCCTTAAAAAACAACGTTCGCCCGCCGGTTTGCGGCGCGTTACCGGCGCCCAATCGCCTACGAGCCGCCGCCGTAAAATCGCGCCGCTTCCGCAAAACGGCTCTGTCCGTCCTGCCGGCGAGCTTGCGGCAGTTTTCCCCGCCGCAAAACGTTCCGCCAAAACCGGCGGCGGCGAGGCGCGTTACCGGCGCCCAATCGCCTGCGAGCCGCCGTGATGAAAGAAGATTTGCTTGTCCGCGTGATTGACGCCGGCGATTTCTTTTTCCGCTTCGCGCCAGTACGCAAGATTTTTGCGAATATAAATTTCTTCGTAAAGTTCCGTTAAATGCGGGTAATTATGTTTAATTAACGCAAGAATGGTTTTTTTGTACGGTTCGCGCAGGTTAAGGTTTTCAAACATTATTTTACCGGCGTAAGCGCCCAGCGCGTTGGCTAGAGCGGTTATGCCGGTGAGCCCCGGTAAAATTGGGCTGATAAAAAGATATGTTTTTACGCCGGCCGCTTTTAGCTGTTTAAGGGCGGCGATGCGGCGCTCCGCCGAAGGCGCCCCCGGCTCAAAGACGCGGCGGACGCCGTCATCATCCGAAACCAGCGAAACGCCCACTGTAAGATGGGGCGTGGTTTTTAGTAAATCAATATCACGTAAAACCAAATCGGATTTTGTTAAGATTTCCACCCGCGCTTCCGTAGGCCGCAACAACTCCAAACACCGCCGCCTCCCCCCGTATTGTTTTTCGGCGCCTTGGTACGGGTCGGTAACCGAACTTAACAAAACAACTTTTCCTTTAATTTTTTCCGCTTGTATTTTGGCGTCTTTGTAGTCTTTCACCATGATGTAACTTCCCCACGGGGCGGCCTTAAAAGCCTTGCATGGCGTAAACCGTTTTGTAAAAACCGCGTAACAATAGCGGCAGGCGTGAGAACAGCCGGTGTATGGGTTGACGCAATAATCGGCGGCGGGCAATCGCGATTTTACCAGCGGGGAAGAAGCCGGTATGACGTCAATTTGCATATTTCTTCCGGTAAATTAGCATCCGTACACAAGATATAAACGCAAAACCGGCGCTAACTATAAAAATTGTTTCCAAAACTAAAGACGTCCCATGCGCGTCTAAAAACATCAACAAATGAATTAAAAATACGGCGGTAGTCATTGGACTTGTTCGCCAACCCTGTTGGTTGCCGCCCAAGTCTTGCAAAACGCGGGCGTTTTGCGGTTGTTTAGCGGTTGTTGTTCGGAAACTGAAGTTTCCGAACAACTCTATTCATAAAAGCCGCCGCCGCCTTTGTTTCACCCTTCCTTTGAAAGAAACTCGCAAAGCGCGTGATAAACGCCGTCTTCATCGTTGCTAAGAGCGCGTTGTTTTATCTGTTCTTTTAGCGCGGGGTTGGCGTTGGCCATAGCTACGCCGTAGCCTACATTTTTGAGCATTTCCAGGTCGTTCAATTCGTCGCCAAAGGCTAACGCCGTTTTTTTGTCAATATTAAGCCTGTTAAAAATAGCTTCAAGAGCCGTCCATTTGCTGGTGTTTTTAGCGGTTATTTCGATGTTGGTTAAATAAGTCAATACAACTGAAAATTCGTCTAAACCGTTGTAATCAAGGGAGTTAAGGCCGCCGCCGTCCGTAAAAATAGATATTTTAAGCAGTTTGGACAGATCGCGGGCCCCGCCGGAAAACGGGGTTGATTGATTTAAAAGTATCTTTTTGTAAATTGCCGCTTCATCTTCCACGCTGTCTTTGGCGGTTAGTTTGGCTATATCCAATAGTTTTTGTTCATAATCCGCCGGCAAATGATAATAATCCTGGTCCGCCGTAAACAGCTTAAACAAGTAATTCTTTTTGATAAGCGCCGCAATCAGGCCGTCCGCCCCATTTAAATAGGCGGCGTAAATTTCGTTGAAGGCGGCGTCAAAAACCTGGCAGCCGTTGTTGCAAATAAAAAAATCAGCCTTTAACTGCTGAATCTCCGGTATTTGACAGACGTCGCGCAAACTGCGCCCGCTGGCGATAATAACAGGCGTTTTATAAGCGCTAAAGCGCTCGTTTAAAATTTCCAGAGTTTTAGGCGTGATGGTTTTTTGAGAAGTTAGTAAAGTTCCGTCTAAATCCAACGCGACAGCCGAAAAATTCATAAGTAATGGTAGCGTCGCCTGTAAGGAAAGTCAACAAAACCATCCGTTTTGCGGTTTACGGGCGGCGGGTTAGCCCCGCGCATACGGCGGAAAGCCGCGTCCGGATGCGGCCGCAGGATGCGGACGCAGAATGCGGGGAGAGTTTGTAAAAAAAATATATTGGTTTAGAATAACGGTTTATGAGCGATTCTTTTGAAGGCGAAACTTACGTTAAAAGTTACGACGGAGCGCTGGTTAAGCGCATTATGGCGTACTTAAAGCCGTATTCCCATTTTGCGGCCGTCATCGTTCTCGCGCTCGCCGTTTCCACCGCCGGCGAGCTTGCGGTTCCTGTTTTGCAGCAGCGCCTGATAGACGGGCGTATTTTGCCAAAATATATAGCGTTAAACCTGGAAGCGGCGGATGACGGGCTTTCCTGGCGCGAGGCTTTAAGCGGGGTTTTGAGCGCCTCAATTCCGCCGCAATTGCGCGAAGAAGTTTTACGCATCGTCCCGCCCGAAATCGCGGACGGCGGGAAGGCGTCTTTTTTTTCGGGGCCTCTTTTTTCCGGCCCGCCTCCCGTTTTTACGGGAAAAGCGCTTTTTATAGCGGAAACCTCCCGCCTAAAAATGAGCGCGTCATGCGCGCTGGCGTTGCGAAACGCCGGAATTCTGGACGGCGAAAAGTGGTACGCTTTTCGCGTTAACGCGGAAAGCGGGGAGAAAGAGGCCGCCCTGGCCGGTTTTGTAGCACATAACAGCGGGAGCGGCGGTTTTTTTAGCGCTCTGGAAGAAGCGGACGGTACGGTTGCGGCGGCGATTCGTTTAAAAGACATGGATTTACTTTCCGCAAGCGAGCGGGAGCTTTTGCGCGGCGGCGATTTAAAAGCCATAGTGTACGTGGTTTTTCTTTTGCTCTCCGCTTTACTTGTTACTTTTGCGGCTACGTTTACGCAGATGTATCTTTCTTCAGCGGTGGGTCAACGCATAATGAAAGATATACGTTTGCAATTGTATTCAAAAACGATAAATCAATCTTCGGCGTTCCTGTCCAGGAATCCGGTGGGGCGCATTGTAAGCCGCGTTACAAGCGATGTGGAAACTATTAACGATTTTTTTACATCCGTTCTTACAACGTTGTTAAAGGATTTGGCGTTAATGGTAGGCGTTATGGTTACCATGATAGCGCTTTCGCCCCGGCTGGCTCTGGCGGCGGCTTTGTGTATGCCGCCGGTTCTGGTGATTACGATAATAAGCCGCGTTAAGGCGCGTTCCGCGTTCCGCGACCAAAGGGCGGCCACTTCCGCGATAAATTCTTATCTTTCTGAGCGTATTTCAGGAATGTCTGTAGTGCAGATGTTTTGCGCGGAAGAAAAAAGCGAAAAAGATTTTGAAAAACGCAATTCAAGTTTATTAATCGCTTCGTTACGCGAAATTCGAATTCTTTCCATTTTTAGGCCGTCTGTGGAATTCATCTCCATATTTACGACCGCCGCCGTTATAGCCGCCGGCGCGGCGTTTGTTTTAAATTTATCGCTTTCCATCGGCGTGTTGATAGCGTTTATAAATCTTACAGCCATGTTTTTCGCTCCTGTTTTGGATATTGCGGAAAAATATACGATACTTCAGTCGGCTATGGCCGGAGCCGAGCGGGTTTTCGCCCTGCTGGACGTAGAGCGGCGGATTCCGGACGCCGGAAAAATAAAACAACTGCCGCAAAACCGCCGCATAGAGTTTTCCAACGTTCATTTTAGCTACGAAAAAGGCGAAGAGGCGCTAAAAGGCCTTTCTTTTTGCGTTGAAGACGGCGAAACGGCGGCTATTACAGGATTCTCCGGCGCCGGAAAAACCACGATAACCAACCTAATCCCGCGCCTGTGGGATATAGATTCAGGGGCGCTGACTATAGGCGGAATCCCCGTCCGCGACTTTTCGCTTCCCGTTCTGCGCGCGAGCGCTTTGCCCGTTTTGCAGGATGTGTTTTTGTTTTCGTTTACGGTGGCCGAAAACATCAGTTTGGGGCTGGATATAAGCCGCGAACAGATAGAAAGCGCGGCTAAAGCCGCTTACGCGCACGATTTTATTATGAGTCTGGAAAACGGCTACGATACGCGCCTTTGCGAGGGGGCGGCGAACATATCGCAAGGGCAGAGGCAGCTCATCAGTTTCGCCCGTGTTATAGCTCATAACCCATCTATAATTATTCTGGACGAAGCCACCAGTTCAATAGACGCCGAAACAGAAAGTTTGGTTCAATCCGGCTTAAAAAAAGTTTTGCGGGGAAGAACCTCCATAGTTATAGCGCATAGACTTTCCACGATAAGGGGCGCGGATAAAATTCTTGTGCTTTCCGGCGGCGTTTTGGCGGAATGCGGCGGCCACGAGGAGCTTATCGCCAAAAATGGAATATACGCGGGCCTTTACCAGCTTCAGTTTGAGGAGGCTGGAATTGCGTAAAAAAAATCCGCTTTTTTTAATATGTATAAATCTTTTTATGATTAAAAATTTTATATACGCGCAGGTTTTGGACAAACCGTATCAAATTCCAGGGGAAATATATGTAGGCGACTCTGGAAAACTTGTTTTTCCGCTGGACGACTTTTTTTTGAACACAAATAATGGCGGCGTAACCTGGGAAGAAGCGCCGGACGGTTCCGTAACTATACTTGCGGCGGAGATAAACCGGAACGCCGGAAATATCACCGTTACTTTTCAGGCGTGGCGGACTGGCGCCGTTATGTTTCCGGCTATTATTATAGGCGGTGAAAAATTAAGCGGCCTGCAAGCGAACATCAATTCGGTGCTGGAAAAGGAAGGGGCGTCCATAGCGCTTTTGCCGCAAAAAGAACCGCTTGCGGCTCCCGGCGCTTTTTGGATAATTTCTTTATTTGTTTTTATTATTTTTATTTTCGCGGCTCTCGTTGTTTTTGTAATTATATACGGAAAAAATATATATAAAATATTGTACGATTCTTCTAAAGTAAGGCGGCCTAGAGCGAGAGTTATGCGTTCCATAAAAAAATTAAAAAACAAATTAAAAAAAGACCGCATACAAACAGGCGAGTTCCTGGCTGCGATTTGCCGTGAATTTCGTGTGTTTATAAGTATTTTACACACGATAGATTGTTATGCGCTAACGCCGAATGAATTTTACGGCCTTAACATCGCGGGCCGCAGGCGTCTGTCCGCTTTTTTAAGTTCCGCTGATGAAATGCGTTTTAGCGGCAGAGAGCGCGGCAAGGACGAGGCTTTGGTTTTTGCGGACGAAATGGAAAAAGAAGTTGAGCGGCAATGCGGCGTGTATACGCGGGCCTCCTTTAACGGCGCCGGCGGCGAGAGCGCAAAGGACGCGCCATGCTGAATTTCGCCCGTCCGTTTTTGGTTCTAGCCGCGATTTCAATTCCGTTGATAGTCCTTATCCTCCGCCGCTTTTTTGTGGATGTTTTCGCTATAAAACTTTCGCTGGGCCCTCCCGGCGGGGCTTCTTTTAAGCCGGCCTGGACTCAACTGTGGATGCAAAAAGCCGTTTTGCTTATGGAACTGGGCGGCGTTTTCTCGCTGATTTTCGCCGCCGCCGGCCCCCGTATAGTTTCCAGGCAGCTCGTTTACCTGGACAGGGGCGCCGATGTGCTTTTTGTCCTGGATTGCAGTCCCAGCATGGCCGCGTTGGATATGGAAGGTAAAAGCCGTTTTGACGCCGCCAGGGAGCTTATCGCGGATTTTATAAAAGAAAGGCCGGCGGACGCGATAGGGCTTGTAGGCGTAGGCGATGACGCGGCTTTGCTCATTCCGCCTACGTCAGATCGCAACGCCCTGTTAAAACGGCTGGAAACCCTGCGGCTGGGAGAATTTGGAGACGGCACGGCGCTTGGAATGGGTATAGCGACCGCCGCGCTTCATCTTTCGACGTCCAGGGCGCACGGCAAAGCCGTGGCGCTTATAACTGACGGCGAAAACAACTCAGGCGCCGTACACCCGGAAACAGCCGCCGCGGTTTTACGGGATTCGGTGGAAAACCTGAATTTTTTTGTGTTCGCCGTAGGCAGTTTTGGGGATGTGCCGGTGGATTACATAGACCCAAAAACCGGAGTGCGCCGCTCCGGGACTTTTCAGTCGCGGTACAACGAAAACAGCTTTATACGCATAGCGGAGGCTGGCGGAGGGCTTTTTTTAAGCGCGCAAACGGAAGACGCTCTTAAATCCGCGTTTTACACGTTAAACAGCAACCAGTCGTATGTAAGCCGTTCCGCGATAAGCGAAAGGTCAAAACCGGTTCACATCCCGTATATATGGGCGGGAATTATACTGTTATGCGCTCCGTATTTTTGGCGAAAAATTGTTTGGGGGGCTTTTTTATGAATATTTTTTTTATGCAATATTTTGAAAAACCCCAAAACCTTAAGTGCTTGGTTGTAATTCCTGTTATTGTAATATTTTTAATAGTTCATTTTTATATACGTCATTCTGTTATAAAAAGACTTTTGGGGAAAGAATCCGTTTCTTCCCGCCAATTAAAAATTGACGCCATATCGTTGCGCTATTTTTTTTCCGGTTTATTTTTTGTTGTTTTCGTTTCATGCCTTATAATCGCATTATCCGCCCCGCGCATGGGAAAAAAACTTGTCCGGGAATTTAGGCGCGGCGCGGATGTGGCTTTGGCTTACGACGTATCAAAAAGCATGGATTTAAAAGACGTGAGCTCTTTTTCCAAATTCTTATATTCCTCCGGGAGCCGTTTGGGTGAAATTCAGGCGCAATCGCGGCTGGAACGCGCCGCAGAACTTGGGGAGGCTTTGGTTCTTTCGTCCATGGATGATATAGAAAACAGGAGCGTGAAAGCTGTGATTCCTTCCGATATACACATACGTTTCGCGCTTGCGCTTGGAAAAGGAAACGGATTTCTCGCCGTCCCGCTTACTTCGGACGCGGAAGCGATTCTCGCAATGCTTTCATCCCTTTCATCAGATTTGGTTACATCCAGGGGCACTAATTTGGAAAACATTGTGGACGCCGCCGCCAGCTGTTTTGACGACAATTTTTCCACGGCTAAAATGATCGTTCTTTTTTCGGACGGGGAGGCTCTTGACGGCGAACTGTCGCGCGCCGCGGAACGTTGCAAAGAAAACGGGGTTGTTTTGTACGCGGTGGGTGTGGGCGGCAAAGAAGGCGCCGTCATTAACGTGGAAGGCTTGGGCGGCGTAACAAGCGCTCTTAATGAGGCGTCTTTAACTTCCGCGGCTTCTTTGACTGGCGGCGCTTATATAGACGGCGGTTCCAGCGCGGCTCCCGCAACCTTGGCCAAAATTACAAGCTCCGCGGGCGAGTCCTCCTGGAATTTTCGTGAAGAAACTATTTCCGTATGGCACATTTTTATAATCGCCGGCCTTTTTTCCCTGCTTTTTTCCAAATTATGCGGCAAGAAACTAAAAAGGCCGTAACAATTCCGCTGGTTTAAATCGTGTTTTAAGGTTTTCCCCGAGTGCGCGAAAACAACTCTTTTTAAGCCTTAAACTGCTGATAATACAGCATTTTAATCAACTGTTGACAGTATGCCTTGCTAAAATATACCATCAGATATGGAAAAAATCGCTGTAAAAGACGAAGAAGCCTATCAAAAAGTCGTAAACGTTTTCAAAAAGCAGGAAACAGGCCTTACAACGGCGGACGTTGTGGCCAGAACGGCTCTTTCGGTGGACAAGGTGAAGGAATTGCTGCCGGTCGCCGCGGACGAATTTTCGGCTAGGCTTCGTGTAACTGAATCCGGTGAAATACTATACACTTTTCCTAAGCATTTAAAAAGCAAATACAAAGGCCCGGGCGTTTTTCTGCGCCGCGCTTTTAGAGCCGTGCGGAAAGGCGTAAAAACCGTAAGCGCAATTCTTTTTAAAGGCTGGATTATGGTGATGCTGGTGGGTTATTTTGTGCTTTTTATGCTGATAGCTCTGGCGGCCATGCTTCTTTCGGTTGCGGCCAGCGCCGCTAATAATAACAGCGAAAGGCGCGATTCCGGCGGCGGTTTTTACCTTCTTTCCGGCATATTCAATCTAATCATACGTATATGGTTTTATTCGGAGTTAACAAAAGCGGTAACCGGAGATTACGGCGCCCCCCGCCAAAAACGGCCTAAAGGCAAACCTCTTTACAAAGCCATATTTTCTTTTGTTTTTGGCGATGGAGATCCAAACGCAGATATAGAAACACGCGAAAAAAAGGCGTTTATAGCGTATGTGCAGGCGAATAACGGCTTAATTTCACTGCCCGAATTTATGACCATAACCGGTTTGCCGCCTGTTGAAGCGGAGGAAAGAATTGTTTCGTATTGCGCCCAGTTTGCGGGCTATCCAGAAGCAAGCGAGGACGGGGTTGTGATGTACCGCTTTAACCAGCTGTTGCTTAACGCGGCTAAAACCGGAACCGTGTACAACGAATTTTCAGCCCCCATAAAGCGGCTAAAAACATTTTCCTCCAATCAAAAAAAACTCAATTTCTGGTTCAGTTTGCTAAACGGCGTAAACCTGATTTTTGGCGGGTATTTCTTTTATAACGCTATGCATACAGGCCAAATACTTACGCAGGCGCAATTTAACGAGGCTTCGCAACTATACGGAATAACCTACCTGATTTTTTACCAGATGCTGGGCATAGGCGATCCCGTGCCTTTGCTTTTATACGGTCTTGGCCTTGTTCCGCTTGTTTTTTCCGCTTTTTTCTGGGGGACTCCGGCGATACGGTCGCTTTTGGTAAAAAAAGAAAACCAAAAAATCAAAATGGACAACTTGCGCAAATTCGGTTATAAAGCTGTTTTGGATTCACCGCTTTGCGTAACGCCCTCCGCGATAAAACCTACCGCCCCTGAATGTACGCCTGATTCTCCGCAAACGGCGGCGTCCCAGATAATAAAAGAAATAGGCGCGTATTCCCAGCCCGAAGTGCAAATATCCGAAAACGGTGAAACGGTTTATGTTTTTAATGATTTGGAACGCGAATTAAAATCTATGGATAAAGCCCGAAAATCAAGCCGCGGCGAATCGCTTGGCGGTGTAGTTTTTGACTCCGGCGAGGAAGTGTAAAAACGGGCGCGGCTGGTGGAAGGCTATATGATAAACGAAATACTTGGCTCGGCGCCTGTTTTTTTATTGATTGCCGTCCGCGCTATCGCTCTTGTGGAAACCGCTCCCATACTTTCTTCTGAATCAATACCTCAAATCGCAAAAATAGCTCTTGCGGGGTTCGCCGCTTTTTCCGTTTTTCCTACGGCGGGCGAAGCGTGGCAAGCGGCGAGCGGTATTGAAACTGTTTCTACGCTTAATTTTTTACTTATGCTGGTTGGTGAAGGAATTATCGGTATAACCACCGGATTTTTTATGACAATAATTTTCGCCGCCTTCTCCACAGCCGGTCAATTTTTTTCTTTGCAAATGGGCTGGAGCGCTTCGGAGACTTTCGATCCTTTGGCCCAGGTGGAAAACCCGATTTTGGGTCAATTTTTCAACCTGGCCGCCATGCTTACATTTCTGGCTGTAGACGGATTGTATAATCTGTTTTTGGGCGGATTTTGGCGGTCTGTGCAGTCTTTAAGCATGGCGGAACTTATAGCCGGCAGGGAAAACGTTGTAAAAATGATGGCGGGCGGCCTTACGCGCCTTTTTTTCGACGCAATTATGATAAGTATGCCCATACTTGGGACGCTTTTTTTAACAACTTTAGCGACCGGGCTTATATCCAAAGCGGCTCCTCAAATCAACATGATGAGCGAAGGTTTTCCTATATCCACGGCTGTGGCTTTTATTTTGATTCTCGCTGTAACGCCTTTTTTGATAGAAGGTTTCGCCCGTGTAATAAACGCGGCTTTTGAAACCATGCAAGATTTATACATTCAAATAAGCTAACCGGTTTTTTTGCGGCCAAAGCGTCCCTTGACAAACGCCATGTTGTTTTTTAGCATAAAGGGGGTTGCTTGCGGGGAAATATCCGTAACTTCCATGTTTTGGGCCGCTAGCTCAGCTGGTAGAGCAGCAGACTCTTAATCTGCGGGTCCTGAGTTCGATCCTCGGGCGGCTCAATTTGTAAAAAATAACGCGCTTGTGCGCCAATTTTTGTCCAAAAATCACTTTTAACCGCTATTTCTAACTTTTTCAACTAAAATTCGCATTTTTTCCAAGTCTTTAAAACCGTTTGTTTCGGCGCCGCTGGAGACGTCTATTGCGTAAGGTTTGTATTTTAAGGCCGCATTTATGTTGAGCGCGTTTACGCCTCCGGCTAGAAAGTAAGGTTTTGCGTTAAGACCGGACTTTGCGGCGTTTAAAACGCTCCAATCAAATAGCTCGCCGCTTCCGCCTGAAGACGAGTCCAGTAAAAGATAGTCCGCTGGAGTGGAAAAGGCCGCGATTATTTCTTCCGCGCTCTTTTTGCCGCACGACAACGCCTTTATTACAGGCGCCGGACACATATCTTTAAGCGTCCGTATATAAGAGGCCGTTTCGCAACCGTGCAGTTGAACCACCGAAAAAACGCCGTTTTTGTAAATTTTGGTTATGTTTTTAGGGTCTTCATCAACAAAAACTCCTACGGTGATTATTTCGGGGTTTATGCGTTGACGCAGTTTTTCCGCGTCTTTAGGGCTTATAAAACGTTTGCTTTTTTTAGCAAAAACGAATCCCGCGTAATCGGGAGCCGCTTGATTCACATAGTCTGAGTCCGCTGGCCGGAAAAGGCCGCATATTTTTATTTTGCTCATATCGCCTCTTTTAAAACGAAGCGCCGTGGAACGTCCGCGTGCGGCGTAATACTTCAGCTACAACCATATTTTCTTCCAATTTAAAATGCGGGTCTTTTTTTACAAGGGTGAATGCGTCCTCCCGCGCTTTTTCAAGTTCCGCTGAATCGCGGATGACGTCGGCCAGGCCCAGGGTAAGGTAGCCGGACTGTTCGGTTCCGGTAATTTGGCCCGGCCCGCGCAACTTTAGGTCTTCTTCGGCTATAACAAAACCATCGTTTGTTTCGAGCATGACTTTAAGCCGTTTCTGCCAAATTTCAAGCTTTTCTCCGTCAGCTTCCCTGGCGACAGGAGCCGCGGGATCGTCAGTCCATACTAAAAAACAGGTTGACTGTTCTTCTCCCCTGCCGACGCGCCCGCGTAATTGATGCAACGCGGAAAGCCCGAAACGCTCGGCGTGTTCTATCACCATGCATACAGCGTTAGGCGCGTCCACGCCCACTTCCACGACGCTTGTAGCGGCGAGTATGTTGATTTCATTTTTTCTAAAGCTTTCCATAATTTTCTTTTTTTCTTCATCTTCAATTTTTGAATGAATTAACGCTGTTTTATATTCTGGGAAAATTTCATTTGCAAGACGGCCGGCCATTGTTTTTGCGTCTTTAAGTGAATTTTCTTCATCCGCGCAGTTTTCTACATCCGGTTCTTCGTCAACGCCGCCTATAAGCGGGTATACAAAGTAGGCCTGGCGGCCTTTTTGCAACTCACGGCGGACCAGGCTGTAAACTTTGTTTTCATTGCTTTGAGAAAAGGCCCGCGTAATTATTGGTTTGCGCCCCTGGGGAAGGCCGTGTATAACAGAAACATCCATGCCGCCAAAAAACGTCTGCGCTAGGGTGCGCGGAATAGGCGTCGCGCTCATCATCAAAAGGAGCGGCGGCGGAGCGCCGGCGGCGCTTTTGTCTAAAATGGCTTGGCGCTGTGTTACGCCAAACCGGTGTTGTTCGTCAATTACAACTAGCCGCAGGTTTTTATATGTTACATCCCGCGAAAAAAGCGCGTGCGTTCCTATAACCACATCAATATCGCCGCAAGACGCCGCTCGCAAAAGGTTTTTTCTGCCGGAACTTTTTACATTTCCGGTAAGAAACGCGACTTTTACGCCTATAGGCTCTAAAAGCCGCGCCGCGTTTTCCGCGTGCTGGAACGCGAGTAGTTCTGTGGGCGCCATTATCACGGCTTGCCCGCCCTGTTCAACCGTTTTTAAGGCCGCCAAAAACGATACAAGCGTCTTGCCGGAACCTACATCGCCCTGCAAAAGCCGGGACATGACATTCGCGTCCATATCGCGGTTTATTTCGTGTACGGCGCCCATTTGACCGGGTGTAAGCGTAAAAGGAAGGCGTTCCAGAAGCCGCCGCTGTAAAAGTGTAATCTCGCCGCTTCCCGTTGGCGCGGCGGCGTTTAACCCCCGGCGCTCCAGCGACTGCAACGCTATTATTATTTCCAGATAAAACAATTCTTCGTAAATTAAGGATCGCCGCGCCTCTTTTAATTCCGCAAAGCTTCGCGGAAAATGAATTGCGCGTAAGGCTTCTTTTTTGGGAAGCAGACGGTGTTTTTCCATAATTGAAGCGGGGATTTCATTTTCAATCTCCGCGCAGTACTGGTTTATCGCGTTTTGAATAATGGTTCGCAGGTTCCACTGGCGAAGCCCCGCGAAAAGCCTGTAAACGCTTAGAATTTCGCCAAAATTATTTTTTGATTTAGGAATCGCCGGTTTTTCACGGCCAGCTTCCACGGCCTCCAATTTTTCATCTTCCAGCCGGTTTTTGTATTCTTCTATTTCAAAATCGCTGGATTGCAAAACGCCGTATCTTTCGGAAAGACTAAAATGGCCCCACAACCTGTAAACCACGCCGGGTTTTGTTTTACGAAGAAAATCCGCGTTTTTAAAACCAAAAAGAATCGCGGAAGCGGAACCATCCGAAACTGAGACGCGGGGTATCAATTTTTTTTTTACATAAATATTCGATTTGTCATAAATTTGAACAAAAGTGTTTACTTCCCTTTTTTCTTTTGAATCAAGGTTTTTTGTAAAAAAAAAATTACGCGCTTCTTTTTTTTGCGGAACCTGCGCGAGCGGTTTTTGTGTTATGTGGTCTTCGTATTTACCCTGCCTTGGATAATAAAGCAAAACATCCGCAACCGAATAAATTCCGCCTTTGCTAAGTTTGGCGCATAACGCCGGCCCCGCGCCTTTTATGGCGCTTGCTTTTTGGCTGAGTTCGCGCAGGAACATACGGATTTTATTTTTCCGCCGCGTTCCATATTCCGCGGTAAGACCACAACCCGTTCTGCTGGGTGGACGCGAAAACAAGCGGGCGGGCCGCATCTTTGTAAGCTTCCGGTTGCGCCGGCATAAATATTGAATTTAGAGCGCGAATCCCTATCGTCGAGCTGTATTTTTCGGTGTTTTCTACACTCGCCGCTGGTTGGCCGTAGGCGTCTAGCTTTACAACGCCGTTTTCCAGGGTAAGTTTTATTTCGCGGTACCCGTTTGTGTAAGAAGATCCTTGTATGCCGCATAACAAATAAAACGCATCGCCGCCAGTCCAAAAACAAAGCGCGCTTGTAAAAACGTACGAATCTTCTTTTTGTTTAATAGATGGTTTTCCCGAAACGTTTTTTAGGTATACAAAACCATCGCGGCTTGTCGCGGCTAAAACCGGGATTCCCTTAACTTCGCCCGATACAATGTTCATCCATTGTTTGTCCTTGGTTCCTGGATCCTCCTCGGTTCCTTCATCTATTCTCGTGGCGGCAGTTAAGTCGCCGCTCTGGTAAACGCCGTTATTCGCGGCGAAATAGTATTTACCGTTAAAAAACGCCGCGCCAAAAATCCGTTCTTTAAAGCCGTCTATTGGTTTTAAAGAATCGCCTGGGTTTTCAATATAATAAACCGCGAACTCATTCGCGGCGTTGCTTGCGCAGGCGAAAAAGGCGCCTTTGGCGGCGCCGCCGCCGGTAGCGCCGTAGGCTCCAAAAATACTTTGCACGGTGTAATTTTGCGGAGATTCAATGGGCGCCCATGCGGCGTTTGACGCATTCGCATCCTGCTTTTGCGCGTATATTTTTGTTGAAGACCCGCCTACAGACAGCGCGTACAAAACTTCAGCGTTTGAGTGTTTAACGTAGGCGACGTCTCGCGCTGTTTTGAAAGTTGTGGATATTTCGCTCCACGCATCGGTTTTATTGTCCCAACCCCACAATTTGCCGTTGGCTGTATACAGTTTATCAGCGCCTTCGTTTGAAACAATTTTGGAAGGCGACCCTGGTATTTTCGCCTGCAAAGGTTCAACTTCCAGTTCTATTTGATGAAAAATAGGGTCGTTGCAAGAAGCAAAAAAAACGCAAGACAAAAAAACAAAAAGTATATATTTTTTATTATTTATTATTTTTTTCATACACATCCGCCTAAAAATGATACCGCGCTGCGAGCATTATATCCAAAAAATGACCGTCTACATTCTTTTTGGGCTCGTCCGTCCATTCCGGAGTCCACCACCAGCCGGCGTTAATTCCAAAAGACCAATCGTTGTTGAACCTAAAAAACAAAGACGCCTGCGGCCTTACAAAAAAGCCCCAATACGCGGGGTCGCCTGAAACCGAGTATTTGTGCGTAGCCATGCCTATTAGCACGGACAACGGAAACTCAAAGCGCCCCGCCACAAACTGGTAGCCGGACTTTATTCCTATAGGTATAAAATACAAAAGTTTTTCCGCCAAAGTTCCGGAAAATGAACCCTGCAACTCGCCGCCCAAAAAAAACGAAGGCGTAATGAAATGCACATAACTTAATGAGCCTGTTCCGCCTATATTTATGTGCATATCATCGGCTTGCGGCCCATAACCGGATATTACGGTTCCATCGTTGTTGACCATAAACATGGGAAGCAAAAGGCCCACGCTAATGCTGAAAGTCTGGTCGCCCTTCGTGTAAGGCGCGGCGTACGATTTAGACCATGCGGGCGCTTTTTTATTTGCGTCGTCTTCAACTTCTTCTTCCTGCTCCTGAGCGGGAAGAAACGCTGAAAGAAATACAAATAAAAAAATAATACATATATTTTTTTTTAACATTCGTTTTATTCCTTTAATTTAAGATATTCAATCAAAATGGGATACTTTGTTAAAAGTTCTCCGTATTTTTCCAGTTCGTCCAGGCGAAACTGCGAAGCAACCTGAGATTGCGCCTGATTTAAAGCCTCGTTTTTAAGAATTTCCGTTTGGCGTTCAATATAAGCGTTGTACAGGTTTTGAGCAAAATAGTACAGTTCAAAATTCGGCTCTTGTAAAGCGGTCGGCGAAAATCCGTCTGGTTCCAGGTAAGGGAATTCTTTTTCCAGAACATCCTTCAATTTATTTTCGATTTCAGGCTCGTTTATTTTTTCAAGCGTTTCTTTGTCTTCCGCCATGGAAATTAAAAAGTTTTTCATTTCCAGCGATACTTTTTCGTCCAGGCCGGAAAGAAAAGCGTCCAACTCTTCCTGCTTAAATATATTGTTTTCGGAAACAAGTTCCGGCAGGGCTTTCGTGTTTATGGAATATGTTAAAGCCGCTTCTAAATTGAAAGTAAAATCGGAAACGCTTCCGGCGAAAGACGTATACGCGCCGGCCTGCGGCAAAACGTTTTCTACCTGCGTAAATACCGTACGGGGCGTAAGTTTGAAAACGCTGATTTTAACATTGGACGGTATAAGTTTGTACCACACCCACCTGACGGCGCCAGGCTCGATTACTTGATTTTCCAGGCCGTGCGATTTGCTGCGCATAACGCCGTAACTTCCATGCGGAACCGCAAACTGAGTCCAACCCGCAAAAAAACCCGCGCAGATAAGGATAATAAACATCGCGATTAAAAAATTTTTCATGTGCTATTCTCCAAATCTTCACATATTTACAGGCTTTATAAGCGCAAACAAACCCTGTTGGATTTTATCATGAACGCCGACGCTTAAGCGTATAGCCGGTTTTGAACTTTACCCGCCAAAAAACGCGCCTGTAAAAACGGCCCTAATTTAGCGCGTCCGAAACTGATATATTAGAAATCAGCATATTTTCCATCAAAGATATGTCGCGGAATAAAAAATAGTCCTCCAAAACATCCGCGCTCGCTGTAAGGGTTTTGGCCTTGGCGTAAAGCTCGTCCCGCTCCTGCGGAGACGCCGTAAAAACGTCTTCGGCCCTGTCGATAGCCCCCGCCGCTTTCGCCAAAATACTTTTCTTTGAATTTAAAAACTCTAAAAAAATAACCGCCCCGTCAACTTGGGATGAATCTGACGGAATTCCGGCGAACCAGCTTTGGGCGTTGAACACCGGCTTGCCTGAATATGCTCCAGGCGCCGGAACAGCGGTTAAATTAAAGTTTAAATCGCCGTTAAGCGCCCGTATCCTGTTTACCGCATAAACAGGCGCGCACATCATGGCGACCCTTCCAGAACTAAAAGCCCTGATTTTTTCGTCCTCGTTAAAAGACAGCGGAAAAGGTAAAAGATAACGGTTTTCGTTGATTTCCCGCAAAAAAGCCCCTGTTTGCCTCACCTCTTTATCCTTAAAAAAAACTTCCGGTTGGACGCCGCCGGCGTTAAAATCCTCCGCCGCGTACCGGTATGCGGCGCTCTGCCACAACCAGGGGAAGCAATCCGTCCACACATTTTCCGAAACCGCATAACCGTACACGCCAAAAGCGCCGGAACTTATTTCTTTGCACATCGCGTAAAAATTTTCGCGGGTTTTAGGCGGCCTGTCGAAACCGGACGCAAGCAAAAGGTCTATGTTGTAAAATAAAAAATTTTCAAACAAAACGACTGGAACAGCGTACAAACCGTCAGTTTCCGCAAAAAACGCCCCGCTTTCGCGCCCGTATTCATCATCAACAGACGCGCCGGCGCTCGCTTCCTCAATCTCCAAAACCGGATCATCCCAAAAAAGGCCGTCCAGGTTATGCAAATAGTTTTTTTGGATAAGTTCAGGAACCCAATACGGGTCTAACGCGACGACGTCAAATAAACGGCCCTTTGAGAGGCCGTCTTCCCTTAAAGCGCGCAATATGTCGTTCTTGCCGCGTGAATCAAGCTTTACATTAACGGCGGGATTCGACGCTTCGAACTCGGCGATAAGGTTTTGCAAGACGCCGCTTTCCATTTCCGCATCCCACCACTGTGAAAAAACAATGGTGTTTCTTTTAAAAGCGACCTTTTTTTTAGGCGTCCACACAAAAGAACAAACTAAAACAATAAGCGCAAAACCAAAAAAAACTCTGTCGAAAGTAAAAAAGCCTTTGATTTTTCGCTTGTTTTCTCCACCCGCAAAAAAAGTTGTCATCAATTCAAAATTTTATCCGAAAAAAGGTATTTTTGCAATTCGCCTTTCACCCGCACATGAAATTCGTTCTAAAACCGGATTTTGACGGCTTGTGAACGAGCCCCTATTTTAAATTAAACGCCTTTAAGAGCTTGTCCGCTTGTATTGGTTTGCCGTTTTCGTCATCCGCCGTAACGGACGAGAGATTCCAGCCGTTTATGTTGGAGACGTCCGCTCCGGCGGCGGCGAAAGGCTCCGGATTCAGCGCAAAAACTATGTCTTTATCGTTGGACTCTATGTCTTTGGCCCATTCAAAAAGAAAACCGCCTCCCAAACTTACGCCGTAATGGTTGAGCGCGGCGTGATAGCCTATGGCGCCGCGATGCAACCGCGCAAATTCATGGTATCCTGAAAGCGGCGAAGACAAAGCGGAACCCCTGCGGGCTTCGCCTTCAAGTTTCGCTTCCACAACTATTTCGCCGTCTTTAACGCTAAAATCACCCGCCGGCGCCTTGGACGGGTCAAGGCCCGCGGCTATAAAAGGCGAAGCGTCCAGCCGCAAAGCGGCGTAATTCGCGTCAAAAAGAAAACGCGCCCCGCCGTCCGGCGCGGACAAAGACCAGGCGCCGTATTGCGGATCCTGCGTGACGGTCTGCGGAAGATTCCGCAATATGTTTTCGAAAGAGACTTCCGAGTATGAGGCTACAACGTCCAGTTTTGCGCAAGAAACGGCTAAAACAACTAAAGCCGCCTTCGTAACGGTTAAAAAAACGCTTTTTTTATTCATTGTTAAAACTCCTGTAAATAGGCTTGTTCGCTAACCCGACTGGCCGCCTGCCAATCCTGCGGGAGGGGCGCCTTGCAAAACGCCCGCATTTTGCTGTTTTTAGCGGTTGCCGGCCAAGCCGCGCAAGCCAAGCCTGGACTTGGTTCAGCTTGCGGAAACTTCAGTTCCTGCGTTTGTTAGCCGGACGCGCTCGCCTTTTATGCTTTCGGTTTTAATCCCCCGCTGTGTTCCAGCTTTAGAGGGTTGAAACGTTTAAGCCGAAGGGCGTTGGTTAAAACTGAAACCGAACTCATGCTCATGGCGGCCGCGGCGAAAATCGGGTTTAAAAGCGGCCCGCCGAACAGGTACAGCAAACCGGCGGCTATTGGAACGCCCAGCGTGTTGTAGCCGAAAGCCCAAAATAAATTCTGTTTAATTATACGCATGGTTTGTTTGCTTAAATTTACAGCCGCCGGAACGTCTTGCAAATTGCTGTGCATAAGCACTATATCCGCCGATTCGATAGCGACGTCCGCGCCGTTTCCTATAGCCATTCCCACATCGGCCTGAGCTAGCGCGGGCGCGTCGTTAACGCCGTCTCCAACCATAGCCACAAAACGTTTGGGGCCCGCGCCTTCCCCCCCTTGCAGCCTTCTAACCTCGGCGGCTTTGTCTTGCGGCAAAACTTCGGCTAAAACACGATCTATTCCGGCTTCTTTTGCTATGGCTGCGGCTGTTTTGGAGTTGTCGCCGGTTATCATGGCGACCTCTATCCCCATTTTGTGAAGCATTTTTACGGCTTCGGCGCTAGTCTTTTTTAGTACGTCCGCAACCGCGATAATTCCG
Organism: Spirochaetaceae bacterium; assembly: GCA_031281945.1. GTDB lineage: Bacteria > Spirochaetota > Spirochaetia > Treponematales > Breznakiellaceae > JAIROZ01. The sequence goes on from JAITER010000027.1 coordinate 56,550, forward strand.
GCGATTTTCCCGTCCAAGGCTATGAACATAGGCGTTTTGCCTTGGCCGGCCAATTTTTCGCTTTCTTCTTCAAGAGGCCCTAAATCCACCGCGTTTTCGTCCATTAATTTGCGGTTTCCGGCCAAAACTAACGTTTCGCCGCCGCCGGCAAGCGAAACGGCCGCGCGGACGCCCCTGCCCGGCAATGCGTTAAAATCATTTATAGGCAGGCTTTCCTGGCTTTTGTTTTGGGATTCCGCGACTATAGCCTTTCCAAGCGGATGCTCCGAGCCTTTTTCCGCCGAGGCCGCTATTTGCAATAAAACATCCTCCGCCGGCGCCCCCCCGCCGCTTTGAAGCGCGTCCGGGGACTGTAGAAGCGCTTTTCCGGCTTCACTTGCAACGACGTCTGTAACGCGGGGTTTGCCTTCTGTAAGGGTTCCAGTTTTATCAAAAACTACAGTGTTGATTTTATGTGTTATTTCCAGCGCTTCGCCGCTTTTAATCAACACTCCGTATTCGGCGCCTTTACCGGCGGCGGCCATAATGGCGGTGGGCGTGGCCAGCCCAAGCGCGCAGGGGCAGGCGATTACAAGGACGGAAATAAAAATGGTTAGCGAGAATTCAACTACGGTTTTTCCGGCGGGAAGGCTTACAACGCCCGCCTGTGAAGCCGCGAACCAGGCCGCGCCCGCCGCAATCGCTATTAAACAGATTATGGGGACGAAATAACCGGAGACTACGTCCGCAAGACGCGCTATCGGCGCCTTGGAACCCTGCGCTTCTTCCACCAGCCGTATAATTTGCGCCAGCGTGGTGCCGGATCCTACTTTTTCCGCCTTAAACAGGATAAGGCCGTTGGCGTTTATTGTGGCCGCGTACACTTTGTCTCCGGGTTTTTTGTCAACAGGCATACTTTCGCCGGAAAGCATTGATTCATCAATTGAAGATGAGCCTTCGATAATAACGCCGTCCACCGGAATTTTGGAGCCCGGTTTTACCGCTACAATGTCGCCTATTATTACTTCATCTATCGCTATCTCTTTTTCAACGCCGTTCTGCATGATAAACGCGGTTTTTGGAGAAAGGGACATTAAACGTTTTATGGCTTCGCCGGTGCGCCCTTTTGACACGGCTTCCAGCGATTTTCCAAGCAGTATCAAAGTGATTATCACGCCCGCGGTCTCAAAATAAAGCGCTTCCACCGCGTGAAAGTCGCCCAGGGCTATTTGAATCACGTTGTAAAGGCTGTACAGGAAGGCGGCGGAGGTTCCCACCGCTATAAGGCTGTCCATGTTGGGGCTGCGCCGCAGAAGGTTTTTAAAACCCGAAACATAAAATTTGTTCCCCGCAATAATTACCGGAATGACCAGCAAAAGTTCCAGCATGGCGTAAACAAGCGGGAAATTCATGGGCGAAAGCGCTTTGGGAAAAGGCGCCGTAAAAGCTTTTATCATTGGAGCCATCGCTATATAAAGCAACGGCGCTGAAAAAACGGCGGAAACTATAAATTTAGTCCAAAGAGTTTTAATTTCCAGCTCTTTTAGCCGTTTATGCTCGTCCGCGGCTCCGTAGCCGGAAAAATCCAAAACTTTGTAACCGGCTTTTTCTATCGCCGCCTTTATACCCTGCGCCCTAACTACCGCCGGATTGTAAATTACCGAGGCTTTTTCCGAGGCTAAATTTACGGAGGCTTTTTCCACCCCGTTCACTTTGGCCAGAGCCTTTTCTACGCGGGCCGAACAAGCGGCGCAGGTCATTCCCCCAACCGGTATTATAATTTGCGCGGTTTCCGCCTGAGCGCCGTACTCCGCCGTCTGTGCCTGAGTATACGGCGCCGCATTTGTTTTTATACTCCCGCTCATGTTACACCCTCCGCCATTTCGCAAAAATCGACTTCGCTTCTTTTAAAAATTTGTAAGAAATAGTGAGAGAGTCCCCGTTTTGAACCCTGTTAGCTTCGGTTATTGGCGCGGGATTGCAACCGCCGGATTTCACCCCCACCTGGTTCATTCGGAAACGGTTGCCGCAATTTTGGCAAACAAGAAAGGACGCCTGTTGTTTGTAAAATCCGCGCCCAGACGAGTAGCACACCTGGCAGGTGTTAAAAGCCGTGCGTATGGAGCCGTCCGGCGCCCTTACCGCAAGCACCTCCATCCGCGTCCCTTCCACGTCCACCGGATAAAAAACGGCGTTCCCCGTGATTTCCTGGAAAGGAATCACCAAATCTTTATCGGAAACCACGGATTTTATTACGTTAAGCGCCCCCGGCTGGTTTGATTTTTGACCCGTGGAACCGCTTTGGGCGAAAATCGCGCCGGCGCAAGATAGCGCAAAAACAACCGCAAATATGTTTTTTAACATAAAATTATACATTTTTACCTCCAAAGTATGTTTTTTTAGCGTTTAACGGCTTGTTTTCCGCCGGTTTTTTAAGCCGCGGGGCGCAAACGGCCCTCGCCGCGGCGGTTTCCATTTCGCCCCGCGCGCGCCGCCTTCCTTTCCGCGTCCCGCCAATGGAAAGCGGATTTAACCTTTTACAAGACAAACAACACATATTTCACTCCTTTATAATTTTTCCAAAAATGAGGTTTTGAGAGCGCGCCGCCCGGCGCCGCTAATTTTAGTTTTGACGCCGTTGTTTTTTGCGCTTAACGTTTAGAAAGCGTATTAAAAGCCGCGCCGCTATAATCGCGGCGGGCGCTATGCAATGCCAATGCGCCTGTAAAAAAGCCGCTTTAACGCCTCCTTAATTAGCCGCCGCGCCGGCGCCGTCTTGCCGCGCGCAACAACCGGGCGGCGCGTCTTGTTCAAACCAGGCGTCCGGGTATATCAGCGTCTCCGTTTCTTCCGCCTGTTCTTTAACGGCGTCCAGGTCTACGTTGTTTAAATCTTCCACCACCTTTACAAACCCGTAAAAAACATTATCCGCGGTGGAAAAATCAAAATCATCGTAAGGTAAAAATTGTATTACATTTTCCCCCGGTTCAATATCCAGGCGTTCATGGTAAACAGGAAAAACAAGAGAACTGTTTCCGCTGTCAAGCGAATCGTTGTTTACCGTCCACAAAGCGGGGACGTCCTTTTGCAGGACTATTACAGCGGGTTCTATACCGTCGTCTTTTAAGGTTATCGCCGCCGTTTGGTATCTCCCGCCTTCTTTAACGGAGGCCAGCTCAACTTTTTTGGTTGAAATTGAAACGCCGGCGGGCGCCGGCTCCAAACCGGAGGCCGCTTTTGAACCGGCGGCGCTTTCGCCTTCGGCCAGTACGGTAATAGAACCGCGCACCATTCCCATCCAGCAGGAGTAGGTGAACCGCCCCGCTTTTTTGGGCGTGAATTCAACTATGTTCGCGCCGGGGCTAAAACTGCGCTCAATCCCGTATTCGCGTATAATCATCCGGTTGTTGCAACCGTTTATGCTTCCCTGCGGCGCGTCTATAGTCCAGCGTACGGGGATTCCTTCCTGTACGGTGATTGCCGGATAGCGCCCGCCGGATAGCGTTGAATTTACAATTTGAAAACCGCCTTCAATTACCGGATAAAAAGCTTCGCCGCCAGTTTCCCCGGCGCCGTAACGCACGCGGCTTTGGCTTCCGCCGCCCCGCGCCAGGGCGGTAAAATCAAGGTTTACGCCGGATAAATTAATCCCGTATGTGAACATCATAAGCCCCATAGCGGTTACAATGGCGGCGCCTATTTGGGTGACGCGGCGGGTGAAGGCGCCCCCTCCGGCGCCGGAACTTAAAAAAGAGGCCAAAGCTCCGGCGGCGAACATAAGCGGCGTGGTTCCCATGCCAAAAAGGAACATGGAAAAAGCTCCGGCGGCGGGGCTTCCTGTAGAAAGGGCGTAAAGTTGCATGGCTTGCAACGGCCCGCATGGCATAAAGCCGTTCAAAAGGCCTATAAAAAGAGGGCTTTTTCCGCTTGCTTTTAAAGCGTCAATTTTTTTTGCCAGGAAACGCGGCGGGCGTGGGATAAGGCGGCGCAGTACGGGGAACATTCCCAGCATGTTTAAGCCCATAATCACCATAAAAAATCCCGCCGCAAGCTGAATCGCGGCCTGAATTTGAGCGGATGCGGTTACAACCCGCCCCAAAGAACCGGCGAGCGCTCCTACGAATGTGTACGAAGCCACGCGCCCGCCGTTGTACATAAGAGCCGGAAAAAGCGCGGCCTTTTTGCCGGGGGAGCGCGGGTTTTTCTGCAAAACAGCCGTTCCCGGTTGCGGGATTTTAGAGAGGCACTGGGACAGGTTGATTCCGCCGCACATGGCTACGCAGTGAACGGAGGTTACAAGCCCCACCACAAAAAGCATACCGTAAGCCGTCCCGTTTTCGGCGAGCGGGAAAGCCACGCCGTTCAGTCCGAAAAAATTCATCACAACGTAAAGGCCGCCTATTATAAGTGCGGCGGCGGCGATTTCCCAAACCGGCGTTTTGGGCGGACGCCCGTCTTTCCCAATCCCGTAACCCAGAGAGCGCACGGCGCCTTCCACCGTGGAAGCGTCAACAGAACCGTCAAAACAAACTACGGAAGCTTTGCCGGTTTTATAATCGACTTTCGCGTCTTCCACACCTTTTAGGGATTTTAGCGCGTTTTCTATCCTGTTTTGACAGTTTAAACAGCTCATCCCCCATATTTGAAAAACAAGCGTTTGTGTGTTTGACTGCATAATACTAAGACAATAAAGTTTTAAAAAAGTAACAAGCGGCGGCGGGCGTCTTTTGCGGGATAAAGGGGCGTTTTTCGCTAAAACTGCTTGCGCGCGCCGCCGGACGCCGGGCGAAAAGCGCGGAGCCTTTGACTGGCAGTTGCCGGGACGGTTGGTTTTAGCGGCTGTAATTTGCGCGGGCGGGTTTTACGGCGTTTTGGCGGAGGCGCGTGAGAATCGAACTCACCAAGGACGTTTCCGCCCTTTGCCGGATTTGAAGTCCGCAACAGCCGCCAGACCGCATTCGCCTCCGTTACGTTAAATGTAAACGCCCCGTTCTTATTTTTCAAGATGCGTTTAACCGCCGTTAAATGGCTGTAAAATATGTTTGTTGTTAAACAGGGCGCGTTTTTTAACCGCGCCATCCGCTCAAATTTCGCATAACACGCCAAGCGGGGCGCCGTTTTGAATCGCGGCGAATCACAAACAAAACCAATGCGCCGCAAATTGTAGAAGACGAAGTTTTTGGGGTGAAATTATAGTTGTCCGGCGGCTTCAGTTTCCGCAAGCTGAATCAAGCCTTGGCTTGATTACCAAGCCTGGGTTTGATTGCCAGGCCTGGGCTTGGTTCGGCCAACTTCCGCTTGAAAACGCAAAATGCCAGGCCTGGGCTTGGGCCCCGCAGGTTGGCGCATACAGCCGTAAAAAGTGCGTTATGCGACATACGGATTTAAAATAGTTGAAATTATCAGGAAAATGATACATAATATGATTATGGACGTTAATGAAAGGTTAAAGTGTATCGACGGCCTCAAAAACGAACTCGACGGGCGCCGTCCTTTGTCCAGGGAATTGATGACGGGGTTGAAACAATTATTTGATGTGGACTTTACATACAATTCAACGGCGATAGAAGGAAACACTTTTTCATTTCAAGAAAC